>NZ_JBIMPP010000007.1:0-183813 GCF_043906805.1 Actinomadura sp. SCN-SB
GTGATGGTGGCGAGGGTGGACGACCAAGAGGCGCGACGCTGCCGAACGGTCCTGGGGGTAGATGAACGGGATCTCTAACGACTGGTAGTCGCGGTATTCGATCTCATGGGCCTCGTCGGTGAACAGGGTGTCCAAGCCCTCGTTCTCGGCCTGAAACTCCTCGCGCCGGTGTTCCCAGGTGTCCGACAGGTACTTCCAGAACATCAGCGGGAAGACGACGGAGGCGTACTGCGCTTCGGGCATCGCCACGCAGCTCACCGGCGGCGGCGTCCCACAACCGGTTCCGTTCCTGCAGGCCACCCAATTATGCGGATGGTTCCGAACCGGCGGTGGACGATTTGCGGTCGTGCGACGACATAATCCCCTCCCGCGCGGCCGGGTGCGGCTGGGCGCCCCCTTGCACTCGTGGTTCGCCGAAGAAGGGTCAGCATGCCACTGGCGGGCCCCGGTGTGTTGGTGCGGTCGTGCCATGATCGATGGTGGGTGAAGACCAGATGGGGTCTGTTACGGGCGGACTCCATCGCCCACCAGGAGATCGATCTGCATGTGGCTAGCCCGTCTTTACTCCGTGAGGGTGCTGTGGGGGTTGTCCGCCCCTGGCTCTGCTGTTGGCTTCTCCTCTGGTGTGACGGTGCGCCGGTATTGAGGGTGGTCGAGGTCCATCTGCTTCGCGGCATGGAGAGGTACGGGGTAGCGCGAGCGCCCGTCCCAGAACTGGGCCTGGTGGCAAAGCTTCGCTGTCACGATGGCGAGCGCCTCCTCGGAGACGCCCTCGGCGCAAGCGACCGGGTAGATCTCGCTGGCCGTCATGGAGTACCAGTTCTCGGACATCTCGCCCTTGCGGCGTTCATCTTTGTTCTCGGAGAAGACGGATCGCTTGGCGTCCCACCGGGTGTATTTCGCGCCCAGTCTGCGGGAATCGCCCCCGTCGTACGCGCGCGGTACGTTGCAGAAGATCCACACCGGGGAGCCGAGATCCGTGGTGACCTGGTAGAGAGTCGTTGCGGTTTCCTGCTCGGCGGGTTCGCGGTCCACAGCCTTGTAGACCCGGCTGGTACTGACGGGTTGCGGAACTTCCTCGTCGTCGATGTTGATGCGGATGACGGCTTGAGGCCGCTCGTCGTGGTTCAGGGTGAGGCCGGGGAGCCAGTAGCGGCTCTTGCCGTTCTGGGGCGATCCGCCCTGGTGCGCGTTCTGCAACCCATCCCACATCCGACGAGACGCCTGCTCGTCCACTGTGACGACGTACGGGATACCGTCCAGCTCCTCGGCGAGGTCCGCGAGGGCACGTTCGACGGTCTCGGCCGCCTCGTCCCAGCGCTGCCGATAGTTCTTCCTGTCGCCAGTGTTCTGTGGGTACGCGCTGGCGTGGAAGGCCGGTTGCGCAAGGCGGTAGGGCTGCCACGTCGGCTGGGTGGAGCTCCAGCCGAGCATGGTCCAGGTCCCATCGGTGACCTTCGGGGGTACGAGGGCTGACGCGGTGATGACCACTTTTGGCTGGCCGAACTCGCCTTTGCGCCTGTTCTGCTGTCTCACATGGATGCCGACATGCGCGATCTGGTCGACCGGATAGCCTTCCTTTTCGGGGCTGAGGGCATTGGCGATGCGGTCGTCGATCACGCCGAGAGAACGATAGAGGTCGAGGAGGGCCATCTCGGCCGGGTGATCTTTCTGCTTGGGTCGGATGGTGCCCTTCTCGTCCTTGCCCTTGAGGTACTGGGTAGGCACACCGAGATCCGCGAAGATCTTTCTGGTCTGTGGCTTGGCGTCGATGTCGTCGAGGCTCATCTCGCCGTCATCGGTGCCAGCAGTGGTGGGGATCTCGGTCTCGCACCAGGCTCCGACGAGTACTCCGTTCTGGGACCGGAGGGGCGTCTCGAAGGCTTTGAGCGCCTCCTTGCGGCTGCCGGCGGGTCCAGGCATGAGGAAATCGCCGGCCTGGTGAAACACTGCGGTGATCTGGTCGCTGTGCAGGTTGAGTTCCTCGCCGTCCTCCGGGTCGAGGCCATCGGGCGGGAGACCGAAGGTCTTGCAGAATGTGTCGAGCATCCGCAGCCGGGTCTCGTCCTCATACCACAGGCAGACGAAGCGCAGCTTCTGGAAGCCAGCCGCCTTGACGGACGCCAGGATGGATTCTGAAGTGGGGAAGAGGCTGCCCCGCGGCCGGATCGGGCCGAGTGTCTTCGGATCCGGATGAAGAGCGCGCTCCTCCTTTCGGCGGTTGTACTCCTGCCTGGAGATGTTCTCTGGGTCAGTGGGCCGGTGCGGCAGGTTCATGGGCACTTCGCGCATCTCCAAGGGCTCTGCCCTGTCGGCGAAGACGTTGGTGAAGTGCTGGTGCAGCAGCCGCAGGTGCTGCATGCCGGTTCCGACACCGATGGGGAAGGAGTAACTCTTGGGTAGGACGGGCCAGACCTGCCCGGGGTCCTCGCGAGGGAAGCGGACAGGTTTCTTGTTCGCCCTCGCGTCGGCGAGCAGTTGCTGTTCGCGTTTCGATCGCTCGTCGATGGTGCGCAGGATGGAGTAATCCATCTCCAGACGACCGAGAGCCTGCAGCGCGAGGCGGTTGATGGTGCGGGCACCACCGCGTCCGTTGAGAGCGACCTCCAGCAGGGGACGGTCCGGTCCTGGCTGCTCAGCGATGACTGTGGAGGAGAAGACAAGCGAGGAGGAGATGCGGGTTACCCGCGAGCTCAGGAGCAGGACGGGGCTGGTGATGTTGGGCAGCGTCTTCAGCTTCAACGCGGTTCGGGAGAGGGCATAGCGACCCCCTTGTTCGTTCTGCCACGGATCGTCGAACGCGACGACACCGCCTGTGGTGTCCGGTCGCAGGGTGATGGTCCTGTTGTCGGAGATCGCCCAGGGCTCGGAGGCGAAGCGCTGCGACAGATCCCAGGCGACCGTCTTGTAGAGCCAGCCGGGTGCAGTGGGCTGGGTGTCGCTGGCGGGCTGGAGGTACGTGGCCAGTTGGTGCCTGCGTTCGGGGATGTCGGCGATCCGCTTGGCCAGTTCGGGTGGTGCGCTGAGGTCGATCGTGCCGATGTCCTGCCCGAGGGCCAGGTGGTAGGTAAGGGTGAACACGCGGCGGAGCAGATTTCCGTCGATCGGGTGGAGCGATGCGAGGAACGGTGCCTGACGGTTCGGGTCGAAGTGGACGTAGCCTCCGCCCATCATGCTCAGAACCGTGGTGGCAATGGAGTAAGGAGCCTGGGCGGAGTCGTTCTTGAACTTTTTCTTGCACAGGAGGTCGAAGTCGTCCCAGAGTTTCCAGGTCGTCTCGTCGAAATGCCGCACGTAGACAGCAGCATCGCCGACCAACTCGGGGGTGCAGCGGAAGGCGAGGGTGTTGAGGTACTTGCCGGGTACGCGATCCTGCTTGGTCACGTGCCGCCTTCTTCCTTCTGAGTCTCGTCAGTTGCCCGTGTGCTCGGGCGCATGGGGTTCGATTCCGGCGTAGGACAGGAAGGCGTTGAGTGCCTCCCCGTACAGGTCGTTCATGCGTTGCCGGATTTCGGGAGTCCACAGAGAGTGGATTCGCCGCAGGACCGTCTCCAGGTCGGCGCTCCAGGTGTCCTCATGGAAGGCGTAGTCGACCATGTGGAGCACGGCCTCAGTGCCGCCGCGGCGGGCTCGGCCAGCGAGCTGGATAAGGTCAACGATCATGCCTGCGACCACCTCGTCCTGCAGGGACTTGTGCATGGCCGTGAACTGAGGGGCAGTGCGCAGGAGGAGCGCCAGGCGGTCCCAAGCTGCTTCGCCCGCTTCAGCCAGTGCCTGCGATGGGTCCGATGCGCCGCCCACGGGCAAAGCTCGCAAGCCAGCGGCGTTGATGCTGCCGTACATCTCGGCGGGTTCGTTGAGCAGCGCGAGAGGGCGCACGCACAAGTAGACGGATCGGACCGCTGAGCGGGTGCCCTTGACGATGTTGAGCCCTCGAGCAATGAGCGGTAGTGGAACGACGAGGATCTTCCCGTGGCGGGGGAAGTCCTCGAATTCCTCGGCGGTCAGGCGTGCGGCCACGTTCTCCCTGGGCAATTCAGGGTTGCCGCTGTGCCTGTCCTCGGCCCGAACTGCTAGGCACAGCCCGCCGTCGTATTTCCCGGCCCTGGTGACGCCGTGGGCGATCCACGAACACTGCTCGTAGGAGTTGGCGACGACCAGGACGTGCGCCCGATCGGGGTCCTTGGCGGCGGTGCGTTCGAGTTCGCGGTGGATGTGCTCGTCGTACAGGTTGCCGCCGAGCTCGATGAGAGCGTCCTTCTTGCGGCTCGCGTGGGTGCCGGAAACCACGATGGGCTGACCGAACAGGGGGTGCCCCTCACCGTAGTCGATGCGGTGCTTCCTGGCTCGAATGGACTTGGCCTGGGCGTCGGTCATCCACCAGCGCACGGGAGCGTGGAGGTGCTCGCGGACCGCCTGGGGGAAGTAGGCGGTAGCCGACAAGCCCATCACCGGCCGCTCGACTCCCGCCAGCACAAGCGAGACGATCCCGCCCAGCTCGGCGGTGAAGGTGTGCGGGTCGCCGGCGATGGTCTGGGAGACCAGGGCCGCGTTCTTCTCCTTGTCGTCGAGTCCGATGACGCGGTACCCGGTGATGGGGCGACCCAGCATGCCGAGCGGGAGCACGGAGGAAATAGCGGTGGCCTGCAAGCTCTCTGCGATCTTGTGGGCCGAGCGCAACCCGGAGGAACGGTAGTCGTGGGCCTTTGCCTGGAGGGCGGCCAGCGCCTCATCCAACTCCACCATGACGGTGCGGGTGACGAGCAGGTTGATGGCCTGTGCACGCTGATGCGGGTCTTTGATCCGGTCTTCGAGGAGCCGGTGCAGTTCGATCTTGACCGCGTCCAGTAGATGTTCGCCGCGGGGTGCGACCAGCGCGCTGAGCGCGTCCCTGACGTGGCGCCAATCGGGTTCGGGCAGGCTCGCATGACCGGTGAGCGGATCGTGGCGCTGATAGCGGGCGGGCATGAGGGCGTTGAGTTGCTGGAAGATCTCAGTAGGGATGTCGGTCCCATCCCCTGCATCGGCATCCGGCCGCAACAACCGAAGGAGGGTGCGGTCCCGTCCACGCGCCAGGTGCCAGCGGGTGCTCGTCTGGTCCGGGATACGCTCCTGGGCTCGGGCGTCCTCCGACGCGTGCAGGCTGAGGGTGTTCTTGCAGATGCTCAGAAGGAGGAATTCGGCCATGAGCCGGACATGGTTGACTGCGGGCAACAGGTTGTGCTCGTCGTCGATGCGCAGCCGCTTGGAGTCGGTGTCCACCTCCTGAGGCGCGGCCGACCAATGCCGACGAGAGTGTAGGACGATCTCGGCGGCGCATTTGTCAACGGCCCGGGATTGAAACTGGTCGACCTCGTCGACGATGACGGCGTGGCAGGTCCGCAGCGCGAATTCGGCCGCGGTCATGCCGCGCACAGGTCGACCGTCGAGGTTGACGCCGATTCGTAGGTTGCCCTGCATGAACGCGTAGTGGTTCATGATGACGACGTTGGCGTTGGCCGCCTCGTAGACCGGAGCGTACTTCCCGCAGGTCGGAATCCAGGGACAGGCGGCTGCTCCCACGCTCTGTCCATGCAGCGAGAGGCAGGGCTCCCGGCCCGGAGGGTACTCACCGGTGCTTTCAAGGAATGTCTTCTGTGCGCATCCATACGCCAGGGGATCGATGTCCCGTTCGGCGCGTTCACCCCATTCGCCGGGCGCGTCCGGAGACTCGTTGATCAGCGAGACGAGTTTGAGTGCGCGATCATGCATCCCCGAGGACGACATCAGGTGTGCGCAGGCAGTCTCGTGCTTAATGTGCCCGGCGTGGCGCAGGTAGACCAGGTCCCCTCGCACGTTCCAGGTCATCGCCAGGCACGCCTTGATGTCGGGCAGGACGATCGCGACACGCAGATTGCGGTCGGCGAACCACAGGGCCATGACTCGAACGAGGACGCTCTTGCCAGTGCCGGTCGGTGCGTTGAGAATCTCCAAGCCGCCGGCGGTCAGTGTCAGCGCCTCTGCCGGGGACACGGTGTCCGTGGTCTGTAGCGCGTCGAAAAGTTGCCCGAGGGTGCGGCGCAGATAGCGCTCGTCCTCCGGAAAACGCTCGTCGATGTGCTGTGCGAGGGCGAGCAGGTCTGCCGTGGGGATGCGCAGGTCAGCCAGGTACGGGGCTGTCGAGACGTGTGGGAGGCTCTCGTGGCCGAGCGCCTCGGTGAAATGGGGGTAGGTGGGGATGGTCAGCCGTCCGTGGACCTGCCCCACATCCTGGACGAAGATCTCCCCGGTACGCCACGTGCCTGGACCAGCGAATGCAGGTGGCTTGGGCCGAGCGCTGGGACGACGGAAGCGGGCAGTCATTCGATCGACGTAGCCGAGCAGATCGCCCCCCAACCTGGGGAACGCGGCATCGGCCGTGAAGGGATTGTCCCCAACGAGTTCGAAGGCCGCCATGACCGATGCGGCATCTGATTCGGCCGCGTCCAGCCGAGCCAGCAGTGAGCGCGCCGCCACCGAGAACTTCCGCACGTCAACGAGTTCGTCGGGAGCGATGGAACAGACCATCGCGATCCGCTGCTTCTCCTCGTGGGACAGTTTCTCCCATTTGTCCCAGGCCCGAAACTTCCCCGACAGGAGGAACGCCGCCTGGGTGAACGGCGCGGCGGCGCGGGAGTCGCCCTCGACAGCCAGAGGGAAGTAGTAGGCGGCGAGGGCTAGCGCGGTATAGACCGCGGTCTCCTGAATCCGCATTTCGCTCATGTCCAGTTCACCCCGGCTCTCTCGCATACCATCTCGCCGAACGCGGACGCTGTGGCCACTCGCATGTCGTACTTCGCGCAGACTCCGGAAAGCAGGGGTATCTGGCCGGCCCGGTAGTCCGGCACCACAAGCCAGTCGGCTCCGCCGCGGTCGCCTTCCTGAGCATGGATGAGGTTCGCCAGTGTCGGCGCCGAGGTGTAGTCCTTAACATCGACCTTGAAACGTATATTTTTGCCCCGCTTCGAGTCGACTTCTACAAGAAGGTCGTAGGCGTCCAGCCCTGGCCACAGCGAAACCTTCAACCCCCGCTCGACCAGCCGATCGCGCAGGTCCAGCTCCGGTAGGCCAGGAACGGTTGTATAACGCCAGATTCCCCTGCTGAGGGCCTTGTGGCCCTTAGCAGGGGCAGCCTGCGGAACCTCTCCGAGGTCCGGAGCGAGGACGGCCTCGCGGCCACGTGGGCGCGGCGGCGAAGGTTCGGGCAGCAGATTCGGTGCGCTGGCGTCCGTCGGCAGTCGGAACAGGTAGGAGGCTCCCATGTCGGCATGAGGTGCGTGCCAACAACGTGCGGCACCTACAGCGGTTCCCGCGTTCTTCCGTACGGCGATCCGCATAGGCCACCGGCAGATCGGGCACGGGTACCACCAGCCCTGGTACAGCGAGTCATAGGAGATCTCCCGGTAGAAGTCCGCAACCAGCGGAGGCAGCCGAAGCTCGCACAACTCCTCCACCGGCCCTGCGGGGCGGCGGATCAGGTCCTGGCGCCCTGCCTCATACGCGCGCTGGTCGCCCTGCTTGCGCAGCAAGGTGAACGCCGTCTCCTGGTCGATCTCCGACTGGAGTTCCTGATCGTTGAGGGCACCCGCGAACGTGTCGAGTTTGTGCAGTGTGTGCAGCAGCATCCGCTGCTCAAGATCAAAATCAAAGGCGTCCTCGGTGATCTGTCCGTCCTGGTCGACGACCAGCATCCCGTCCAGATCGAGCGGGGTCACACCCTCAGGAAGCAGCGCGGCCACATCCCCTTTGAGCGCCCGCCGGAACTCGCCGAACGGCAGGGGGTTAGCCGGGCCACGTGCCGCGATCATCGTGCCGTGGCATTCCATCAGCGTTTCCAGGCGCCGCTGAGGGTTCAACCCCGGTGTGGTCATCGCCTTGGCCGCACGCAGCGCAGCCCGGGTCACCAGGTAGCGAACCCGGACGTCATCAAGCGTCTCCGCGCCTTCGTCCGAAGAACTCGTCACAGCCAACGAGAGTAGAGGGCGCCACCGACAAACTACGCCTGTAAGGAAGATATAAGAACTATGTCGAGTCGGCTGCGAGAGCATCGATTCCCGTGGTAGGGACGCTTGGATAGACCTCTCGGTAGATGTCAAGATATTCGACCACGTGGCGCCGCCCCAGCTGAGTCAACCGCCAACGGTACTCAGCAACGTGGGTTCCTTCCGACGCCATCACGGGCACCGAGTCGACCAAACCACGGCTCGGCTGGCCCCCGGCCTTGTTCCGGTAACCCACGCCGATGAAGAACAGTGAGCGGCCCGCCAGCTGATCGTCTTTCAGTCCGGCGGGCTCAGCAGCAGCGACACGCGCCAAGACCCCCCAGAGCCACTCGGACAACAAATGGGTCGGCGGGTCCGGCTCACGCGGCTCGTCCAGCCCTGCATGGGCGGCCGCACGGCCACGTCGGCTGAGCTGAACGAGAACCCGCCCGACCTCCCCGACCGCGGGATGTTCGACGGAGTCCTCGGTGATGATCAGCAGGCCCCGTCGTTGCAACGCGTGCACCGTTTGTCCGGCACCAGGGTCATGGACGCCTCTTCGACGGAGCCGCTCTTGCAACCGGGTGTATCCCACCACCGCGGGTGCTGCCTTCAGAGCCAACGGCAGCCTGCGCCACTCCACGGCCCGAGGAACGGGCAGCCTCTGGACCCGGCGCATCCACATCTCGGTCTCCGTCATGCGATCGTCCCGCATGATCTCGCCTAGATAGACTTGTTGCCGCTCGTTCAAAGAGTTCCACGTCGCCATCGCCGTCTTGGAGGGCGCGTGGCTCCGCTTGCTGGCCAACACTGGGGAGGGATCGTCTGGCCGCGTACGCATCCACGCGTCCATCACCATGCGCACCGGAACCCTGTATGCCTTAGCGAGAGGGGTGAGAAGCCGCCCCATCGCTTCGGGCTTCTGCCAGCCACGTCCACGGACCAGTCGGCCGTTCTCCAACGCTGAGAGCTTGGGCGCTGAGACAGCCAGTTCCCGACCTATCGGCGAAGCTCGCAGAAGCTCAACGACCCGTTCCAAGGTCAGCCCCGCTGCGTATCTCAGATCAACCAACGTCTCCTGCCCCCGAGGAACCCCCGTCAGTCCCGCCACATCGCAACCGAGGGCTGCGGCCAGTTGCTCCAGACGCGGCGGTGTGGGTGTGTGTCTGCCTTCCTCGTAGAAAAAGATCATTCTGGGTGAAACGCCGACTGTGGCAGCCAACGCCTCGCGGGTGAGCCCCCTCTCCACGCGCCGGGCCACCAAACGCGATGGCTCGATCCTGCGCAGTGGAAGAGGCATAACCTCATACAAAGTGAATGAAGACTTCAGTTCAAGTCACGCTGCCACCTGTGGAGGCTTCGGCAGGCTGATCGAGCGGTCATAGGTCACACAGGGCCCCATACCCCACTACGCTCCGCGCCCATCAGCCACCGGACCGCGACAATGGCGTCGCCCTGTTCATCCGTTCCGCGGGTCTTTACGTGCGCCCGGCTGACCAACTCGACCATAGATCGCCGCCACGGTACTGCGGATAAGGATCGTTTCGGACGTGGCCGCTACCTGCCGCAGCACTGGACACGACACGCATAGCAACCGTGATCACCACATGGGGCAGGCGCCAGGGGCGGCCATGTTCGCTCGAGAGCCCGCGCACGACCACTCCCCCCATGCGTGCTCCCGTTGCTCCCGCCCCGGGCCGACAGCGACCGGGAGCACGCAGGGTTCCCGAACCGTCCTGAACGGACATCAACGAGCGTCAACGAACGCCGCTGACCTGCGGTATCCCGAAAGACCGCTGGTCAGTTGTGATCGCGGACTACCTTGACACGGTAGAGGTCACGCGCATGTCCTTCGGTTCTCTCAGCTCATCATTGCAAGCGGGTCCGCGTCTCCACGACCAGTCGCTCCTGTGGGCGTCCTGGTCGTGACGACGTAGATGCAGCGTGCGCCCCGCCAGAGGTTCAAACCTGCGCCACGAGATATGGCCCGGCCGGGGGAGGGGCGGGATTTGATCAGCAAAGCGGGCCATGCTCCGGACGGCGACAATCACTAGGCCCTCAGTTCGAACGAGCAGCTGATCACCAGCTGTTGGCCCGCCACCGGGGTGACGGGGCCCGCACCCTTCTGCTGTGTACCCCCTAGGGGGTACCAGACGCACGGCTGCACGATCACCATTTGCACCCCCTACGATCGCCGCATTTGCGGCTTTGAGCTGCGTATCTGTCATTTCGGGCGCGATGGTGACCTCGACCCGGTTGTGCTCCATGTCGTGACGCACCCGGACAGCGAAGGCGTCCAGCAGCCGCCGCAGGGTCGGCTCAGGCAGCACCCGAGATCGACAGTTCCGACCGGACAGTAGTCCAGTAGCTCGGAACACGGTGCGGTCGGTGTAGCAGGCGGCGACGCGTCCACGCGGGACGGGAGGCGACCCTGACCGTACCGCCATCCTGGGCGAACCGCGTCTCCATAACGTGGGGACATCACGCCCCCGACTGGGCGACCGAACTGCACATCCCGGCCTGCCCCGCACCTGAGTGCGGACTCCGGCACGTGGCTGGTTTTCCCAGGCGGGTACTCCCTCGACCAGCCCGCCTGCGCCCCCTCCAGATCCGGACGGAGAACAAGACCAGCACTGTCCACGTCCCACTGACACAACCGAAGCCGATCCTGGAGGGCGGCTCCGGCTCACGCGCCCCGCCTGTGGCACGGCGAGATTTTTCGTCGGCGGGCGGGAATGGGGCCCGATGGATAGTTGTTCGGCTAACTGTTCAGTCGTCTAGCGGGACAAGGACAGTGGTATGACAGCTTCCGTCGACCAGGCTCGGGTGAGCCCGTTCGAGCCGTTCGAGGTCGGGTTCGGGGCGCTCCGGAACCGGGTCGTGATGGCACCGATGACGCGCAGCCGCGCGTACGGGCCGGACGCGAGCCCCACTCCGCTGATGGCCGAGTACTACGCGCAGCGCGCGAGTGCCGGATTCATCGTCACCGAGGGCATCCAGCCCAGCCGGATCGGCCAGGGCTACCCCGACACGCCCGGGCTCCACAGTGAGGCGCAGGTCCGGGCGTGGCGTGAGGTCACCGGCGCCGTGCACGACAACGGCGGGAAGATCGTCGCGCAGCTGATGCACACAGGCCGGATCAGTCATCCGGACAACTATTCCGAGCCCACCACCCCGGTCGGTCCGTCGGCGGTCCGCGCCGAGGGCCAGATCTTCACCGCTCGCGGGCCGCAGGACTTCGTCGAGCCGGTGCCGCTCACGGGCGAGCAGATCGAGGAGACGATCGCGGACTTCGCGGCGGCCGCCCGCAACGCGGTCGCGGCCGGTTTCGACGGCGTCGAGCTGCACGGCGCCAACGGCTACCTGCTCCACCAGTTCCTCTCCACCAATGCCAACCGGCGCGAGGACGAGTGGGGCGGGCCGGCGCGCAACCGGATCCGCCTGACGCTGGAGGCCGTCCGCGCGGTCGCGCGGGTTATCGGCGCCGAGCGCACCGCGCTGCGGATCTCCCCGGCCAACCCGGTGAACGACATCGAGGAGCGGGACCACGCCGAGACGTACCGGCTGCTCGTCGACGAGCTGGACCGGCTCGGCCTGGCCTACCTGCACGTGCTGGAGACCACGGACCCCGGGCTCACCCCCGACCTGCGGGCGCGGTGGTCCGGCGTGTTCATGCTGAATCCGGCCACCCCCGAGTCGAAGACCGGCCCGGAGCACCTCTCGCTCATCCAGGAGGGCGCCACCGATCTGCTGTCCTTCGGCCGCCTCTTCATCGCCAACCCCGACCTGCCGCACCGGCTGGCGGCGGGCGAGCCGCTCAGCGAGCCGGACCTGTCCAAGGCCTACGGCGGCGACGCGGCGGGCTACACCGACTACCCGGCCCTGCGGCCGGCGTCGGCGGGCGGGACCTCTGCCTGACGCCCGCTTCCAACGAAGGAGACATCGCCATGACCACCACGCCCACTGACCACAGCACCGCGCGGGTCGTCGTCATCACCGGCGCGGCCGGGGGAGTCGGGGCCGCGCTCGTCGGCCGATTCCTGCGCAACGGCGATCGGGTGATCGCGACCGACCTGTCCGCGGACGCCCTCGGCAAGCTCCGCGCGAACCTGGACGCGGACGCGGCCGAGTCGCTGGTGACCGTCGCCGGCAGCATCGCCGACGAGGACGACGTGCAGGCGATCGCCGACGCCGCTCGCCGGCTGGGAGGGGCCGACGTGCTCCTCAATGCCGCCGGGTTCTTCCCGTTCGACATGTTCGAGGACACCAGTCCCGACCGCTGGCGGACGGTGATCGACGTCAACCTGACCGGCTACTTCCTGGTGACCCGCGCCCTGCTGCCCCTGATGAAGGGCCGCGGCTGGGGCCGCATCGTCAACGTCGGGTCGGCGTCGATGTACCCGGGCGTCCCCGGGCAGGTGCACTACGTCACCGCGAAGGCCGGGCTGGTCGGCTTCACCCGCAGCCTGGCACGGGAGGTCGGCACGGAGGGCATCACCGTCAACCTGCTGACGCCCGGCCTGACCCTCACCGGGCCCGTCCTGGAGAACTTCCCGCCCGAACTGATCGCCGCCCAGCGCGAGGGCCGCGCGCTCAAGCGCGACCAGCACGCCGACGACCTCGTCGGGCCGATCTTCTTCCTGGCGTCCCCGGACGCCGACTTCGTCACCGGCCAGACCCTGAACGTCGACGGCGGCATGTTCATGAACTGACGGCACCGGGCCGCGCCCGGGGAACCGGTGCGCGGCCCGGCGGAAGGAGCGAACCGACTATGACCGAGTTCAACGACCGCGTCATCGCGGAGTTCCGGGCCAACCGCGGCAGCGTCGGCGCCTGGGGGTCCAACCTGGTCCTGATCCATCACTATGGGGTGCGCACCGGGACCGAGCGGGTGAACCCCGCGATGTCCCTGCGCGACGGCGACGACTGGCTGGTCGTGGGTTCGGCGAAGGGCGCGCCGCGCGACCCGGCCTGGACGGTCAACCTGCGGGCTCACCCCGACACCGAGATCGAGGCCGTGATCGGCGGCGACGTCGCCACCGTTCCGGTGCGCGCCGTCGAGCTGACCGGCCGGGAGCGCGAGGCCGCGTTCGCGCGCTTCGTCGACATGGCGCCCGCCTTCGCGGCCTACCAGGCCAAGGCGCCGCGCCCGCTGCCCGTGATCCGCTTCACCCGTCGCGCGCCGGAACAAGGCGCGGACGTCCGCTGAATCGGGAGCCGGGCCCGCCGTCAGACCGGCGGGTCCGGCTCCCGCGCTTCGGCGGCGAGCAGGTTTTCCTCCAGGACGTGCAGCACCTGCAGCGCTCGCTCCTTCTCGGCGGCGTCCATGTCGCCGACGGTGAGCGCTTCCAACTCGGCCCAGATCCGCTCGACGCTCCGCTTCAGCGCGAGGCTGGCACGGGTGGCCTCGACGATCGTGGCCCGCTTGTCGGTGGGGCTGGGGGTGCGCCGGACGAAGCCCGCCGCCTCCAGGCGGCGGACGGAGCGGGCCACCGACGGCGCGTCGGTCTCCAGCGTCCGGACGAGATCGACCTGGCGCTGCGGCCCGCGGTCCCACAACTGGATCATCAGCAGTTCCTGACCGGGGTACAGGCCGACGTCGCGGAGCAACTGGCCCGCGAACGCCTTGTGCAGCCGGGCGACGCGGAAGATCGCGTGGCTGATCGGGCCCAGGTCGGCGACCGAACGCTCCGACGGCGTGTCCTCCCCACCCGGTGTTTCCGCCACGGCACCGAGGATACCGAGCCCCTCAAGGAACTCGCCGTGGCGCTGGACGACCTGGTCACCACCGCCCGCAACGGGCGGAGCACGGCGGCGGACATGGCCCTGGGGACGCTCACCATCGCAGACGTCGGTGTCTTCGGGGTGGAAGGCGCCACCCCGATCCTGAACCCCGGAGAGGCCGCCATCGTCGCGCCCGGCGCCGTCCGGAGGATGCCGCGGGTGGCCGGATCCGCCCGGTCTCGGTCCTGTCCCTGTCCCTGTCCATCGACCACCGCATCATCGACGGCGAGCTGGGGTCGCGTTTCCTCGCGGGCGTGGCTCGGATCGTCCAATGTCCCGCGGAAGCGCTTCTTTACGCCTGACAGCGCGGTGCCCTGCCTTACGGTGGATGGCACCGCACCATGACCAGTGGCCTCTGGCCCTGCGGTCACGCTGCTCCGCTGAGCGGACGGGGATATGAAGCAGGGTCGGAGCGTCAGGCGATCTCTCCGGTTGGCCGGTCTCGCCCGGCGCGTTCGGGTTGCCGGCATCCGCGAGTGGTGGGTGGTCCGAGCCGGTCCTTGAGGCTTGATGTAGCTGGTCGGCGCGTTGTCAGGGGAGGCTGGGGCGGGTGTTTCCGGTATGCTCTCCGAGCCCTCTCAGGATTCAGGGTTCTCTATGACACAGACATCTGAGGCGTCCGTCGTGGGCCGGGGGACCGCTGAGCTTTCCGCGGAACGTACGCAGGAGGCGCGGCGGGCGCCGGGCGGTGCCGCGCGCAAGCCGCGCGACCCGCATCTGGACAACGTCAAGTTCCTGGCGATCCTGCTCGTCGCCGCCGCGCACGGCCTGGCGGGGATGAAGGACGTCCGGCTCGGCGCGGTGATCTGGACCTTCTGCTACATGTTCCATATGCCGGTGTTCCTGGTGATCAGCGGCTATCTGTCGAAGCGGTTCAGCTTCACCGACGAGCGGGTGATCGGGCTGGTCGGGTCCACCCTGGCCCCGTACCTGATCTTCCAGAGCGGCTACGCGCTGTTCGCCTGGGCGGCGGGCGGGCGGAAGTTCCAGTTCGACCTGCTCGACCCGTACTACGTGACCTGGTTCCTGCTGGCGCTGTTCGTGTGGCGGCTGCTCACCCCGATGTGGCGGCGGCTCAAGTACCCGCTGGCGACGGCGGTGCTGGTCTGCCTGCTCGCGTACATGGGCGACATGGGCAGCACGCTGGACATCTACCGGATCCTGGGGCTGCTGCCGTTCTACGTACTGGGCCTGCGCCTCGGGCCGGAGGTGCTGCAGTTCCTCCGGCGGCCGCCGGTACGGATCGCGGGGGCCGTGACGCTGGTCGCCGGGTTCGGCGTCGCCTACCTGACCTACGACCGGATGAACAACCGCTGGCTGTTCTGGAACACCTCCAACGCCGACATGGGCGTGGACGAGCTGACCGGCACGATGATGCGGATCGGGCTGCTGCTGACGGCGACCGTGCTGCTCATGGCCTTCCTCGCCGTCACGCCGTCTCGCCGCACCTGGTACACCGACCTCGGCACCGCGACCCTGTACGGCTACCTGCTGCACGGGTTCTTCACCCGGTTCTTCGCGTTCCAGGGCTGGAACAAGCTGTCCTGGATCGAGAGCGTCCCGGGGGTCCTGCTCGTGGTGGCGGTGTGCTTCGTGCTCGTGACCGTGCTGTGCACCGCCCCCGTCCGCAAGGTGACCCGGTGGGCGGTCGAACCCGATCTGCGGGCGTTGTTCACCCGGAAGTGACCGCCCACGTCACGGTGATCCCGGCCAGTCACACGGAGATCACGAACCCCTTCGGAATGCCCGAAATCCCCACACACCTCCGCTGGCCAGGTAAAGTTAACCCTTAGTTTCCATGTGCGGATCCGCAGGCCCCGCGATACCACGGCGCCCGCCCGCCCCCCTTCGGGATCCCCACCCGGTCAACAGCGACGCCGGCGGTCGGTCAGCGCTGCCTTCGAGGAAAGGGACGGACGTATTGGTCATGGCACCGCAGGGTGAGCGTCGTACCGTTGCCGTCATCCTGGCGGGTGGCAGCGGGCAGCGGATGGGGCTCAGCACCCCCAAACAGCTCCTCAAGATCGCGGGCAGGACGATCCTGGAGCACACGCTGCGCGTCTTCGAGGACGCCCCGGACATCGACGAGATCCTCGTCCTGATGAACCCCGGGTTCCTCCAGGACGCGGCGGAGTGCGTGAAGAAGGCCGGCTGCACCAAGGTCACGGCGGTCCTGCCCGGTGGGACGTCCCGCAACGCCACGACCCAGCTCGCGCTCGACGCCTTGGCGGACCATCCCGCCGAGTCGACCAACGTGCTCTTCCACGACGCGGTGCGTCCCCTGCTGTCGCAGCGCATCATCCGCGACTGCGTCGCCGCCCTGCGCGAGCACCTGGCCGTGGACGTGGCCATCCCCTCGGCCGACACGATCATCCAGGTCGACGAGGACGTGATCGTCGACGTGCCGCGCCGGGCGAGCCTGCGGCGCGGGCAGACCCCGCAGGGTTTCCGGCTCGCCACCATCCGCGCCGCGTACGAGAAGGCGTGGCGGGACGAGGACTTCGAGGCGACCGACGACTGCACGGTGGTGCTGCGCTACCTGCCCGGCACGCCGATCTACGTGGTCCGGGGCGACGAGCACAACATGAAGGTCACCGAGCCGGTGGACATGTTCGTCGCGGACAAGCTGTTCCAGCTCGCCTCGTCGGACGCCCCGGACCTGACCGAGGAGCAGTACGCCGAGGCGCTGGCCGGCAAGACCATGATCGTGTTCGGGGCGAGCCAGGGCATCGGCGCCGCCGTCCGCGAGCTCGCCCAGCGGTCCGGCGCCCGCGTGTTCGGGTACAGCAGGGGCGCCACCCGCACCCACGTGGAACGGCCCGACGACGTGGCCGCCGCCCTCGCCCAGGCGTACTCGGCGACCGGGCGCGTCGACTTCGTCGTCAACACGGCGGGCGTGCTGCGCATCGGGCGGCTCGACACGATCTCGCCGGAGGCGATCGAGGAGGCGCTGCGGGTGAACTACCTGGCGCCGATCCACATCGCCCGCGCGTCCTTCCCGTACCTGGCCAAGACCAAGGGGCAGTTGCTCCTCTACACCTCCAGCTCGTACACCCGCGGGCGCGCCGACTACAGCCTGTACTCGTCCGCGAAGGCGGCCACGGTGAACCTGACGCAGGCGCTGGCGGACGAGTGGTCGGCCGACGGGGTCCGGATCAACTGCATCAACCCGGAACGGACCAGCACCCCGATGCGGACGGCGGCGTTCGGGCAGGAGCCGCCCCACACCCTGCTCAGCGCCGACCAGGTGGCCCGGACGTCGCTGAACGTCCTGCTGTCCGACCTCACCGGTCAGGTCATCGACGTGCGCCGCGAGGACCCGTTGCTCAACGGCGGCCGTTCCGGCTGACGCCGATACCCGACCAACCCCCTTCCCCCATCCTCCGCCTCCCCCCCAGAGGCCGCGCTGATAGTCGGAGGTACGCCGTGCGGCGACTCGTCTCCCTGTACAGGATCCTTCTGCGGGGTTCACCCGTGCTGACCCTGCCCGGAACGCTGGCGCTGCTGCTCGTGGCCGCCGTGGTCGGGTCACCCGGCTGGTTCCTGGGCGCGGCGGTCCTGTGCCACATGGCCGAGCTGCTCGTCGAGCGGCTGGCTCCGGAGGCGGACCGGCCGCTGCGCTGGGGCGGGATGGCCGCGGGCGCGCGGCTGATGGCCCGGCAGGCCGCGCTCGTGCTGCTGCTCGTCCGCGCCGGTGACGTGTCGGACGCGACGGTCGTGACGGCGGTGGCGGGCCTGTTCGTCCTGGACTGGACGCGGGCGATGGCGCTGGCCGGCTCGGCCTCGCTCGAACGGGTGACCAGGATCCCGTACGCCACCCGAAACCTGGGCAAGGGCGAGCCGACGTTCCCCGCACCGGCGCCCGCCTGGCAGCCGCGGCTGGTCGGCCTGCTCGAACGGCACGGCGACGCCCTTCCCCTCGTGTTCGGCGCCACCGGCCTGCTGGCTGGCGCCCCGCTGCCGACGCTGCTCGCCGGGCTGGGGGTGACGACGACCGCCGCGCTGGCCGTCTGCGTCGGGCAGCTCCCGCGCCTGCGCCGGCTCCGCTACCTGCTGAACGGCGCCCGCGTGGGCAAGGACGTGCAGCGCCGCGTCACCGCCTACCAGCCGGAGGTCGTGCTGTACTTCACCGGCCTGACCTCGAACGCCTACCAGGCCAACATGTGGCTGGAGACGCTGGAGCGGCTGGACCGCAAGGCGATGGTGCTGGTCCGCACGCCGGCGCTGGCGAGGGCGCTGGCC
Source organism: Actinomadura sp. SCN-SB (assembly GCF_043906805.1). NCBI lineage: Bacteria > Bacillati > Actinomycetota > Actinomycetes > Streptosporangiales > Thermomonosporaceae > Actinomadura > Actinomadura sp. SCN-SB. Next base: position 18,027 of record NZ_JBIMPP010000007.1, read on the forward strand.
CCCACGCCGCTGCCGATCGTGTGCGTCACGCGCGCCGAGGACGTCATGAACTTCGACTGGTCCAGCGTCCGGGTCGCGCTCTACACCGGCAACACCGGCAAGAACCTCCACCTGCTGCGCGAGCCCCACATCAAGCACGTGTTCGTCGGCCACGGCGACAGCGACAAGGACTCCAGCTCCAACCCGGTGAGCAAGGTCTTCGACCAGGTCTGGGTGGCGGGCCCGGCCGGGCGCGACCGCTACCGCAACTCCGACGCCGGGGTGCGGGACGAGGCCATCGTCGAGGTGGGCCGCCCGCAGCTCACGGGCATCGAGACCGGCCCGTCCGGCAACGAGGTGCCCACCGTCCTGTACGCGCCGACCTGGGAGGGCTGGGACAGCGAGCACAGCTACTGCTCCCTGCTCACCATGGGCGAGAAGATCATCACGACGCTGCTGGCGCAGGGCCCGTCGCTGCGGGTCATCTACCGGCCGCACCCGTACACGGGGACGCGGATGGCCGCCGCCCGCGCCGCGCACGAGCGCGTCATCGAGCTGATCGAGCGGGCGAACCGGGCGGGCGGCGCGCACAGCGTGGTCACCGGCGCCGAGGCGTCGCTGCACGACTGCTTCAACCGGTCGGACATGCTGATCACCGACATCTCCAGCGTGATCTCCGACTACATGCCGAGCCTGAAGCCGTACATGGTGTCCAACCCCAACGGCCTGGACGAGGCCGAGTTCCGCACCGCGTTCCCGTCCGCGTCGGCCGCGTACCTGCTGAACCCGGACTGCGCAGAGCTGGGCGTCATCCCCGGCGTGCTGGCGGCCCCCGACCAGGACGCCCTGGCCGGGAAGCGGCGCGAGCTCAGGGACTACCTCCTGGGCCCCGAGAGCCCGGACGCCATGACCCGGTTCGCCGCCGCCGTCGACGCCCTGGCCGAGGCGGGCCCTCGTTCCACCCTGTACGGTCTCCCCGCCCCCTCCGGCACGCTGGAACCCGCCTAGAGTGTCAGTCACCATGACGGAACCCCTGGTCAGCGTGATCGTCCCGGTCTACAACTGCCGGGACACGGTGGAGTCGGCGCTGGAGTCGGCGCTCACGCAGACCCTGCCGCCCGACCGGGTCGAGGTGATCGCCGTGGACGACGGCTCGACCGACGGCAGCGCCGAGCTCCTGGACGAGATGGCCCGCGCCCACGACCGGTTGACCGTCGTTCACCAGCCGAACTCCGGGGGCGCCGGCGCGCCGCGCAACAAGGGTCTGGACCTGGCGTCCGGGACCTTCGTGTTCTTCCTGGACGCCGACGACCGGCTGGGCCCCGAGGCGCTGGCGCGGATGACGGCGATGGCCGAGCGCAACGGCACCGACATCGTCCTCGGCAAGCAGGTGGGGACGGGCGGGCGCAAGGTGCCGCGGGTGTTCGAACGCACCATCGAGCGCACCCACGTGCTCGACCCGGACTGCGACCTGTTCCCCAAGATCTCGATGGCGGCGCTGCAGCTGTTCCGCCGCTCGCTGATCGAGGACGCCGGGCTGCGCTTCACCGAGGGGGTGCTGTCCCACGAGGACCAGCTCTTCACCGCCGGGGCCTACCTGAACGCGAGCGGCGTGTCCGTCCTGGCCGACTACGAGTGCTACTACTGGGCCGCCAGGATGGACGGGACGAGCAGCACCCAGCTCGGCGGCGCGCGCAGCGCCGAGGTCCACGCCATCGCCCGCCAGGCCATGGACATGATCGCCGAGCGTGTCGGGCCGGGCGAGCTGCGGGAGCGGCTGCACTACCGGTACCTGCTGCTGGAGGTCTTCGGCCGGCTCGAACAGCTCTACCTGACCTCCGCGCCGCACGAGCAGAAGACCATGCTGACCGGCTGCCGGGACCTGCTGAGCGCCTGGTCCACCCCGCGGCTGCTGACCCGCTACAACGCGATGCGCCGGGTGATCGCCCACTGCCTGCTGCACGGTTTGGACGCCGAGGTCGAGGAGATCCTGCGCTTTCACCGGAGCGAGACCCATCCCGGCGTCCTCGTGGAGGAGGGGCGCGCCTTCGTCCGGTACCCGTACTTCCGGGGCGCGGCCCTCGGCATCCCCGACGCGTGCTTCGCGACCTCTCTCGAGCTGCGGTCGACCCTGACCAAGGTCGCCTGGGAACGTTCCGCCCTCGTGGTCGGCGGGACGGTCGTCATCCGCGGCGTGCACGAGGCGAGCCCGGAGGTCCACCTGGTCGTGGAGCACGCCGACGGCGCCCGCCACCGGGTGGCCTGCACGACCAGGCCGGGCGAACCGTCCCACGCCGGGCTGGTGACGCCGTTCACGGCGACGCTCCAGCCCCCGTCCCCGTCTTGGGCGGACGGCGTCTGGACGCTGAACGTCGAGGCAGCCCTCAAAGGGCACGTCCTCACCCTGCCGCTGACCAAGCCGCGTGGCCTGAAGGTTCCGCGTGCCGTGCTCGTCCCGGCGGACGGCGGCTACCGTCTCGTCCGGCCGCGGCCGGTGTCGGGGCGATCCCGGGGCCCCCTCGCGATCGAAGTGGGCGGCGCCCTGACCTCCTACGACCTGAAGAACATCAAGGTCACCTGGGCATCGGGTCGCCTGCGCGTGGCGGGCGAGCCGCCGCCCGTGCTGCCGTTCGGCCCGCCGCCCGCTTTCCGCCTGTTACTGGAACGCCCGGGGGACAGCGGCACCGCGGTCCGGGCGCCGCTGTCGCCCGACCCGGACCGCCCGGAGCAGAGCATCGCCGAGGTCCCGCCAGCCGGTCTGCGTCGCGGCCGGTGGACGCTGTCGTTCCAGGTCGACGGGGTGGGGCACCCGGTCAGGCTCCGCGTCCCGGACGGCGAGGACTTCGGGCCGGTGACGGCGTCCGTGATGCCGCCGCGCCGCGCACGGGTCCGGCTCAATCCGATGACCGTGGACGTCACGTTCTTGGCGGAGGCGCGGCTGCGGCGGGCCGTGCGATGCCTGACCCACGCCTTCGACGCGGCGAAGACCCCTTCTCGGCACGCCAAGGAAGACAGGGCATGACCTATCGGATCACGCCGAGCGCGCAGGTCGACCCGAGCGCCGAGCTCGGTGACGGCACCACGATCTGGGATCTCGCGCAGGTTCGCGAGAACGCCCGGCTGGGCGCGAACTGCATCGTGGGACGCGGCGCGTACGTCGGCGCCGGTGTGCGCATCGGCGACAACGTCAAGCTGCAGAACCACGCGCTGGTGTACGAGCCCGCCGTCCTGGAGGACGGCGTCTTCGTCGGCCCGGCGGTCGTCCTCACCAACGACCGGGAGCCGCGGTCGGTGGACCCGGACGGGAAGCTCAAGCGCGGCGGCGACTGGGAGGCTGTCGGCGTGCACGTCGCCGAGGGGGCGTCGCTCGGCGCCCGCAGCGTGTGCGTCGCGCCGGTGCGCGTCGGCCGCTGGGCGATGGTCGCGGCCGGCGCGGTCGTGACCCGTGATGTCCCCGACTTCGCGCTGGTCGCCGGGGTTCCGGCGCGCAGCATCGGCTGGGTCGGCAGGGCCGGGGCTCGCCTCACCCAGCGCCCGGACGGTACGTGGGAATGCCCGCGTACCGGCGAGCTCTACGTGGAGGCCCCCGCAGGGGACGATCAGGAAACGGTGGTGCTGGTGGAGAAGACACGATGAGTCTCACGGTCCTCAGCGTCGTCGGGGCGCGCCCGCAACTGGTGAAGCTTGCGCCGATCGCCTCGGCGCTGGCGGCGGAAGGCCACCGCCACGTGATCGTGCACACGGGCCAGCACTACGACGCCGACCTGTCCGACGTCTTCTTCACCGGGCTCGGCATCCCCGACCCCGACGTGCATCTCGGGGTGGGGTCGGGCAGCCACGGCGTTCAGACGGGCGCCGTGATGGCCGCGCTGGATCCGGTCCTGGAGGCCGAGCGTCCCGACTGGGTACTGGTCTACGGGGACACGAACTCGACTTTGGCCGGGGCCGTGTCGGCGGTCAAGCAGCACCTCCCCGTGGCGCATCTGGAGGCGGGCCTGCGCTCATTCAACCGGCGCATGCCTGAGGAGCATAACCGGGTCCTCACCGACCACGCCGCCGACCTGCTGCTGGCTCCCACCAAGGAGGCCATCCGGCACCTGGCCGCCGAGGGCCTGGGGGGGCGGGCCGTCCTCACCGGTGACGTGATGGTCGACGTGTGCCTGCGCGTGCGGGACGCGGTCCTCGGCGGCGGAGCCGCCGAGCCCGCCCTGCCCGAGGGGATCGACCCGGCCCAGCCCTACCTTGTGGCCACGTTGCACCGCGCGGAGAACACCGACGAGCCCGAACGTCTGGCGCTTCTTGGCGAGGCGCTCGCCAACCTGCCCACGCAGGTGGCCCTGCTCGCTCACCCACGCCTGTTGGCCCGTGCCGACCAGCACGGCATCAAGCTGGGGCGCGGCGCGGTCTGCGTGGGCCGGCCGTTGCCCTATGCCGGGTTGGTCGCGGCCGTGCTCGGCTCGCGGGGCGTGGTCACCGACTCCGGTGGCTTGCAGAAGGAGGCGTTCCTGCTCGGCCGCCCCTGCACGACGTTGCGGACCGAGACCGAGTGGCCCGAGACCCTTGAGGGCGGCTGGAACGAGCTGGTCCCCAACCCGGCCGCGCTGGGCCAGGCCCGCTGGACGGCCATCGCTACCCGGTCGGCGCCTGACACTCCCCGTGGCACCCCGTACGGGGACGGCCGCGCCGCCGAGGCCGCCGTACGGGCCCTGGTGGAGCACTCCCGCTAGGGGCGGGGCTCCAGGGATTCTTCCAGCGCGGTCGTCACGGTGAGGCCCGGGTTCGCGCGGGCGAGCTTCCAGCCGAGCGGCACCGCGGCCCGATCGGCCACGACGATCCGGACCACCTGCGTCATGTCGAGGTCGCGGAGGGCACACCGCCGGGCGAGCCGCACCAGCAGCCACGGCCGGACGTGCTTGTAGAACGGCAGGAACAACCTGCGGTGGATGGCGTTGCTGACGCGGCCCCGTGCCCGTTCCAGTGCCGCGCCGGGACGGCCGAGCCGCGCGACGGGACGCAGCAGCAACCGGGGCGCCCGCGTGACCAGCGTGTTCTCCAGCCAGGGCAGCGGGTGCCGTGCCTCGGCCGCGTCCAATCGGTGCACCCGCGTCCGCTCGTCCAGGTTGGCCCACTCGCGCCGTTCGGCGGTCACCAGGTCCACCTGCGCGCCCTCGTCCAGGTAGAAGGCGGCCAGGCGGATGACCTGCTTGCGCTTGCTGCCGGGGGCCATGGCCAGAAGCAGGACGCGCGGCGGCCGTGCGTCGTTCATTCGGTCGCCCTCCCGTCTCCAGCCGGGGCGTGGCCGCGGGCGGTGGCCAGTTCGGCCAGCCGCCGCACGAGCGGCTCCAGCGAGACGTTCCGTTCGTACCGCTCGGCGTACGCGCGGGCCTCGGCCACCTGCCGGTCGTCGAGTCCCGCCGCGGTCTTGGCCGCCTCGATCAGGGAGGCGGCGATGTCGGCCGGGTCGAGCCCGCCGGGGTTGAACCACAGCGGATAGCCCCGCAGGACCTCCTCGGCCGCCGAGCCGGGCGCGTGGACGGACACGATCGGACGTCCCGCCGCCATGTACTCGAAGATCTTCCCGGAGGTGACGTAGCGGGCGCCGCCCGCCAGGAACACCAGCACGTCGGACGTCCGGTACACCTCGGCGACCTCGATCTTGGAGACGGGCCCGTGGTACCGCAACCACGACGTCGGGCCCTGCCCGTCCCCTTCCGCATCGGCGAACGCCTCGGCGAGCCGCCGGTTGAGTCCCCTGCCCGAGCCCTTGAAGAACCCGAGGTAGCCGTGCAGACCGAGTTCGGCGCCCGCCATGTCGGGGTGTTCGCGGGCCTGGCCGAACGCCTCCAGCATCGGCTCGATCGGCTGCTTGCCGGTGAGCGTGCCGAGGTAGGAGAAGCGGGGCGCCGTCTTCTCCCTGGACCTGGCGACCGGAGGCGGCTTGACGGTGGCCGGGAGGGTATCGGCGTCCCAGCCGTTCGGCACCACCAGCATCCGTTCGGCCTGGTCGGGGTAGCGTCCGGCGTGCCAGGTCCGCAGCGCGTCGTTGACGAACACGGTGGCGGCCGCCGACTTGATTATTCGCCGTTCCCAGGTCCAGGCCGGGTGCCCCTCATCGAACGCGGGTTCCTCGCTGAACAGGTCGAGCGTCCAGGAGTCCCGGTAGTCGATGATGTAGGGGGTGCGGGTCAGTCGGTGGAACGCCCAGGCGGCGCCGAACGAGGCGAACGGGTTCCCGGTGGCCAGCACCACGTCGAACCTGCGCCGCGCGTGCATCCGCAGCGCCCGGATGACCGAGGCGCGCGCCCAGGACACGTAGCGTTCAGGGAAGACGTGCCGCTGCCCCCACTCGTACATCGAGTGGGCCAGGTGCGGGAACGTGCGCCGGAAGCGGCTGAAGTCTCGGAGCTCGGTCTGCCACGTGTAGCGGTTCAGCTTGGGCCGGACGACGCTGATCCGTGGGTCGACGGTTTCCGACAGTTTCTCGTCCACCGACCCGACCGTCTCGTACAGGAACGGCAGCGGCGCCGCGAAGACCGTGACATCCCATCCCTCCTCGGTGAGGCGGTTCGCGGTCGCGCGGGCGCGGTAGACACCGCTGGCTCGGGACGGCGGGAAGTAGAAGGCAAGGTAGAGGAGTCTGGGTCGACGTTGGGGCATGTAGTCATCCTCTTGCCTGGCCGGTCGGCAGCATTTCCTGTGCAAGGGTGTAGACGAGTCGCACGCTCGCGTCGTTGACCTTCTCCGCCAGTTCGGAGGCGCCCACGAGCGACTGCGCGTCCCCGACGACAATGAGATCGACCGGCCCGGCGCTCAGCAACGCGCGGTCGAGGGCCCGGCGGCGGATCATGCCGGGGTCGCGGCGGTAGAAGCGGGCCAGCCGGCGGTCGATGGGACGGGCGACACGGCGCCGGTAGGCGTTGTCCACCCGCTCACGCGTCCCGCCCAGCGGACCGGGCAGGCAGACGCGCAGAAGCAGCCGGGGCAACCGGTACAGCGGCAACCGCACCCACCAGGGACGATCGCGCTGGTACGTGCCCAGTTCGACCAGCTTGACACCGCTGGGCAGCGGGTCCTTCTCCCATGAGGCGGCCTTGCGGACCAGCACGGTCGCGGTGCCGCCGTCGGCGACGACCCGTCTCGCCTCGGCGGCGACCGCGGGCCTGCGGGTGCCGCCCAGGGCCAGGAACAGAACATTCATCCCTCGTCACCTCCCCCGGCCGTGTCCTTGGGGAACCAGTGCTCGTAGTGCGCCTCGGCGACCGTCCGGTAGCCGAACCGGTCGTCCAGCGTGCGGCGCGCCCGTTCCAGGTCCAAGTCCTGCGGGAAGCGCTCGCGCAGCCGGTGGTACCCCTCGACGAGGGAGTCGGCGCTCTCCTCGACGTCGACCATCTGCCCGGCCGCGTCCTCGATCCCCGCGAGGGTGTGTTCCGGGCCGCCGCACCGGGTCACCAGCACCGGCATTCCCGCGGCGACCGCCTCGATGATGGACACCCCGAACGTCTCCCAGCGCGCTGGATGCACGAGCAGGTCGTGCTCGCGCATCAGCCGGGTCGCCTCGTCCGGCGGGACCGCGCCGAGCATGGTCACGGCCTGGTCGACCTGGAGCTCACCGGCCCGCCGCGCCAGCTCGTCGGCCAGCGTCCCGGACCCGGCGATCGTCAGCGTCAGCTTCGGGTCCTCGGCGTGGCATTTGGCGAACGCCTCCAGCAGCCAGCCGACGCCCTTGCGCTCGATCAGGGTGCCCACGTACAGCCAGCGGCGCAGCTCGGTGACGGGCTCGGGACGGCGCTCCTCGAAGGAGATCGGGTTGGAGATCAGCTCGATCTTGTGGGCGAGCGACGGGAACGCCGCGACCAGCTTGTCCCGCAGAGCCTCGGTCACCGCGAAGAAGCCGGTGCAGCGCTCCAGGATCTCCCCGTACATCTCGAGCGAGTCGGGCTGGTCGAGCACACGGTCGATGTAGGAGGCGTGCTCGGTGACGAACACCCGCGCGTCCGGCCGGGCGTTCTCCAGTGCCGGCCAGCCGCCCCGCAGGCCCACATGCGCGTGGACGACCGGTGCCGGGATCGGCTCGCCGCCCAGCGCCTCCCGCAGCCACGAGGCGTGGTGCCGGGCCAGCTCGGCGTAGCTGCACTTCGGCGGGATCAGGACCGGGACGCGGAGCAGCTCGGCGCCCGCGACGGTCGGCGTGCGGCGCAGCGCGACCGGCAGCAGACGGCGGTGTGCCTCGGCCGCTGCGGCTGCTTCCTCCGGTTTGAGCTTCGCGGGCCACGCATCGGTGTGGTAGACGGTGACCTCGCCGACCCCGGGTGCCGTCGCCTCGACCATCGCCTGGACGAAGGCACCGGCGAACGGCGTCTGGGGGAGGGGATACCAGGGGCTGACGATCGCCACGTCCCTGTCGCCGGCCATGCCCTCGCTCACCTGGCCTCGGCCGGGCCGCCGATGACGATGCGTTCCACGCCGGCCCACTTCGCGGGGTCGGTGACGCGGCGGCCGTCCACCAGGGCCTTGACGCCCGGCAGGTCGTCCGGGCCCAGGTCGCGGTAGGCGGCGTGGTCGGCCTGGACGATCGCGGCGGACACCGGCTCGCCCCGGTGCGGCGGCAGGCCCAGCGCCTCAAGCTCGGCGTCGGTGTACATCGGGTCGGACACGTACGGGACGGCCCCGCGTTCCCTCAGCGCGGCGACCGTCGGGAAGACGCCGGAGAACGCGGTCTCCTTCACCCCGCCCCGGTACGACGCGCCCAGCACCAGGACCCCGGCTCCGGTGAGGTCGCCGTAGGCGTCGGCGAGGAGGCCCACGGCGTACTCGGGCATCGCGGCGTTGGCCTCACGGGCGGCCCGCACCACGGTCGCGGACGGGTCGTTCCACAGGTACATCCGCGGGTAGACGGGGATGCAGTGGCCGCCGACGGCGATGCCCGGCTGGTGGATGTGGCTGTACGGCTGGGTGTTGCACGCCTCGATCACCTTGGTGACGTCCACCCCGACGGTGTCGGCGTAGCGCGCGAACTGGTTGGCGAGACCGATGTTGACGTCCCGGTACGTGGTCTCGGCGAGCTTGGCCAGCTCGGACGCCTCGGCGGAGCCCAGGTCCCACACGCCGTTGGGACGCGGCAGGTCGGGGCGCTCGTCGAAGTCGAGCACTCGCTCGTAGAACTCGACGCCGTGCCGCGCCGAGGCCGCGTCGATCCCGCCGACCAGCTTCGGGTAGCGGCGCAGGTCGGCGAACACCCGTCCGGTGAGCACCCGCTCCGGGCTGAACACCAGGTGGAAGCCGGTTCCCGCGGTCAGCCCCGAGCCCTCTTCGAGCATCGGCGCCCAGCGGTTCCTGGTGGTGCCCACCGGCAGCGTCGTCTCGTAGCTGACCAGCGTGCCGGGCTTGAGGCCCGCCGCGATCGAACGGGTCGCCGCGTCCATCCAGCCGAAGTCGGGCGTGCCCGTCTCGTCCACGAACAGCGGCACGACCACGACGACCGCCTCGGACTCGGCGACGGCCGCGGTCGTGTCGGTGGTCGCCGTCAGCAGCCCGGCCCCGACCGTCTCGGCGAGGTACCTGCCGAGATCGGCCTCGCCGGGGAAGGGCTCGCGGGCGGCGTTCACCTCGGCGACGACCCGTTCGTCCACGTCGGCGCCGATCACCCGGTGTCCCTTGCGGGCGAACTGCACCGCCAGCGGGAGACCGATCTTGCCGAGCGCGACCACGCAGATCCGCATGTGCTAGTTACCTCCGCCTCGGAGCTTGGACGTCGCGCGCCGGACCCGTCCGGCGACGGTACGGGGACCGATCCTGTGCGTGAGGATCGCGGTGGTGCCACGCGCGTCCCCGTGCACCGTCAGCAGGTACGGCATGGCCCGGTGCCACATGATCCCCTTGACGGCGGTCATACCGGCCGGGACCGCCACATCGTAGTCCTCCGCGGACGTCCGGACGATCAGTCTCAGCGTGTGCTTGCCCCTGCCCGACGCGATCAATGGGGCCAGGGGGATCCGCGCGGTCAGCGTCACGCCCTGCCCGCCAGGGTCGGGGGTGAGGGTCGTGCCCTCCACGGGCGTCCGTCCCTTGACGCCCCGCGGGGCGAGAGCGAGGCCGACCGTCGCGGGGTCGTCCGCGTCGGGTCCGGTCAACGGGGTGCGCACGGTCACTTCGACGTCGTTTCCGACGCGCTTCGCCTCAACCGTCCTGACCTGCTCCTTCAGGCGCCTGCGCAGCCCCTTGGTGATCTCGAACAGGTCGTCGGGCAGGCCCGCGGCGGGATCCTCGAAGCCCACGTAGCGCAGGTACACGCGGCCCTTCTTGAGCGTGATCGGGTACGCGGTCTTGGCGGCGTCGGCCCGGATCGCCTCGTACAGGCGTTCCAGGTCGCCGCGCTGCGCCATGCGCAACCGGACGCGGCGCCAGATGGGCAGCAGGGCCATCACGTCATCGGTCACGTAACGGTCGACGATGCTCGCGACCCGCGCGCACACGTCCTTGCGGCCGTCCTCGTCGAGTTCGAGGAGGTTCTCCCGCAGCGGCTTGGTCAGCTCCCACATGGTGTGCCGGTGCAGGATCGCGTCCCGTCGCGGGCCGGGTTCGAGTAATCCGGCGATGAACGGGAACAGGCGTTCGGCGCATTCCAGCCGGGTGTAGATTTCGACCTCGCCCTGGGTGATGTTGCCGCCGTCCTCGCGCGTCACCGCGTAGTAGCAGGTGTAGTCCGCCAGGACCGAGATCCTCTTGGCGCGGACGAGCGCCTCGATGGTGAACGGCTGGTCGCTGCCGATCCGCATGTCCTCGGGGAACCGCAGCTTGTGCGTCTCCACCAGGTCGCGGCGGAACAGCTTGCAGTTCGACAGCAGCCACTTCAGGGGCGAGTCGTACAGGTCGAGGTCGGGCCGGTTCCCGTCGAACAACCCCTGGTGGATGGAGCGCCCGTTGACGCCCTCCATCTTCCCGACCAGGACGTCCGACCCCCACTCGTCGGCCGCCGCCACCATCCGTTCCAGCGCCTCGGGCCCGAGGTAGTCGTCGGCGCCCACGAAGTACACGTAACGGCCGGACGCCACGTCCAGGGCGCGGTTGCTGGGACGGGCGGGGCCACCGGAGTTCGGCTGCCGCAGCACCGTGAACAGGTCCGGGTGCTTCTCGGCGAACCGGTCGAGTTCCTCGCCGCTGCCGTCGGTGGAGCCGTCGTCGACCGCGATGACCTCCATCCGGTCATGCCCGATGCTCTGCTCCACCAGCGAGCTCAGGCACGCCGTCAGGTACGGCATGGTGTTGTAGACGGCGACGACGACGCTGACGTCGGCCCGGTCAGACGGCACCGGTCACCCCCGAGGCCGGAAGCGCGACCGTCTGGCCGAGCCTCGCCGACTCCAGAAGGGCCGCCGACACCTCGACCGTCCGCAGCGCCTGCCGCAGGGTCACGATGTCGGCGGGAGGCTCGCCGCCGGCGGCGCCCGTGAGCACCGCGTCCCGGAACCGCTCATGCTCGACCAGCAGCGGCTCCCGCTTGGGGATCGCGTACCGGATCATGTCGCCCTCGGACACGCCGCGGAACGTCCGCAGCGCCTCCCATTCCGTGCTCAGCTCCCCGTTGGCGTAGAAGGTCAGGTCGGCGGTGAGCGTGTCGGCGACGAAGCACCCGCGCTCCCCGGTGACCACCGTCGTCCGCTCCTTGAGAGGGCTCAGCCAGTTCACCAGGTGGTTGACCATGGAGCCGTCGGACAGGCGCCCCACCGCGGACACCATGTCCTCGTGCGGGCGTCCACTGCGCGCCACGGTGTGCGCGCAGACCGACACGTAGTCCTGGCCGGTCACCCACGCGGTCAGGTCGATGTCGTGGGTGGCGAGGTCCTTGACGACGCCGACGTCCGAGATCCGGTGCGGGAACGGCCCCTGGCGGCGGGTGACCACCTGGAACACCTCGCCCAGCTCACCGGCCTCCAACCGCTTCCGCATGCTCTGCAACGCCGGGTTGTAGCGCTCGATGTGCCCGACGCCCGCGACCAGGCCACGCGACTCGAACGCCTTCACCAGCCGCTCGGCCGCCTCCACCGACTCCGCCAGCGGCTTCTCGATCAGCGCCCCCACACCGGCCTCGGCCAGCGCGAGCCCGATCTTCTCGTGCAGCGCGGTCGGGCACGCCACCACCGCGTAGTCGATGCCGAGCTTCATCAGCTCGTCCAGCTCGTCCAGCAACGGCACCCCGTGCGGCGTGCCCTCCGGCTTGCCCGCCGGGTCGACGACACCGACCAGCTCGACGCCGTCCATCTGCGACAGGACCCGCGCGTGGTTACGTCCCATCACGCCGAGCCCGACCAGGCCGGCGCGCAGCGGGGCGCTCACTCGACCGCCTCGTTCACGGCGTCGGCGACGCGCGCCAGCTCGTCCTCGGTGAGCGACGGATGCACCGGCAGGGACAGCACCTCCGCGGCCGCCCGCTCGGTCTCCGGCAGGTCCCAGCGCGGATCCGGCTTCCCGTCCTTCAGGAACGGCAGAAGCCGGTGGACGGGCGTCGGGTAGTAGACGGCACTCCCGATCCGCCGCGACTCCAGGTGCTTCTGCACCGCGTCCCGGCGGCCGTCCGGCACGCGAACGGTGTACTGGTGGTAGACGTGCCGCGCACCCGGCGCCACGGGCGGGGTGACGGCCCGGGTGATCTTCGCGTCCAGGAACGCGGCGTTGGCCCTTCGCCGTTCCGTCCACTCCGGAAGCCGCTTGAGCTGCTCACGCCCCACGGCCGCCGCGACATCGGTGAGCCGCACGTTCGCGCCCACGACCTCGTTGGCGTAGCGCTGCTCCATGCCCTGGTTACGCAGCAACCGCAGCATGCGCGCCGTCTCCGCGTCCGCCGTGGTGATCATGCCGCCCTCAAGGGTGTGCATGTTCTTGGTCGGGTAGAAGGAGAAGCACCCGGCCGTCCCCATGGCGCCCGCAGGCGAGCCGTTCAACTCCGCGGCATGCGCCTGCGCCGCGTCCTCCACCACAGCCAGCGAATGCCGCTCCGCCAGTTCCCCGATCCGATCCATCGCCGCCGGATGCCCGTACAGATGGACGGGCATGACCGCCGCCGTCCGCGGCCCGACGGCCGCCGCGACCGCGTCGACGTCCACGCAGAACGACCCCGGCTCGATGTCGACGAACACGGGCTCGGCCCCCACCAACCTCACCGCGTTGGCAGTGGCGGCGAACGTGAACGAGGGCACGATCACCTCGTCCCCTTGCCCGATGCCGAGCGCCATCAGGGCCAGGTGGAGCGCCGACGTACCGGAGTTGACCGCGACGCAATGCCGTCCCGCCACCAGGGCGGAGAACTCCTCCTCGAAGGCGGCGACCTCGGGGCCCTGGACGACCCGTCCGGTGCGAAGTACCCGTACCGCGGCCTCGATCTCCGCATCCCCTATCACGGGACGCGCCGCGGGGATCGGCCGCTCCTCTTCCTCGGGCATGCACACGCTCCTCATGGCAAGACTGCGTAAGCGGGCGACTTCCTCAACGGGGGAAACGGAGCGCAATGATCAGCGCACAATACGCGGAAGGTCACACCTAACGGTCGGATTCTAGCCAAACCCAACGATGGCGAGGACGACCCTCAGAGAAGGCCCATCCCCGAAGCTTCCCGGAACGTCCCCATCACTCCTCACGCCAGGGAGCAATAGAGCACATAGTCTGCGCAGGTCAGGAGGCGAGGATCTGCTCCCGCAGGATGTCCGCGTGACCGCAGTGCTGGGCCAGCTCCCGCAGCACGTGAAGGTAGACCCAGCGCAGCGGCAGCGGCCCCCGGCGGTTGCCCCGTACCACATCGTCCAACGTCAGCCCCGCGGTAGCCCGGCGGGACGCCTCGCAAGCCTCCAGATGGTCCCGCCGCACGGAGGCGATCGTGTCACCCTCCCCCAGCACAAACGACTCATCGGGCGTACCGGGAATGCCGATCTCATCCCGCGACCGCCCCGTGACCGCCTCGTCGAACCAGACCCTCTCCACGAACGCGCCATGCTTGACCAGACCCAGCAGCGTCGTCTTGGACGCGACCAGCGACCTGCGCGCCTGCTCCTCGGTCAACCCGTCCAGACAGCCGTTCAACGCGGCCCGATGCTCATCGAGAAACACCTCGAACTGTTCCCGAAGCCCCGCGTGGAAGACCCCGGCCACCATCGACGGCTGACCACTCATACCCGCGACGATAGCGACTCCTCCAGCCGGCACCACCCCAACGTCCCGCCCCCCAACCTTCAGAGTCGCTCAACCATCGCCGTCGCGTAGATCAAACGACTGGCATCTCGCACCGCGCGGATAATGAACGCCGCCATGGCCGAACTAGAAAAGCCGTCCCGGATCGTTTGCACGGCCGGCACCGTCAGCAAGAAAAGGCCCACAATCAAGAAGACGAAGCTGCTCGCACAAACCTTCTCGCCCGGGCATTTATTTCATGCCGAGATCTTCCATGGGGCCCGAGTGCCTTAGCCCACAAAGCACCCCAGGAGACACTATTCAGGAATCTGCACCACAAGGGTGGCCGCAGCGATGATGGCCTCGTCAAGCGACTCGAACCGGCTAGGTCGGCTCACGGAATATCCTCCGTCCGAACGAGGAGTAATCTTTACCGCGTCACGTCGATCACCCCATGAACGGGACAAAAAAAGCGCTCCATGACTGAGATCCGGAAAGAAGGAGCGGAGTACGGGATTCTCAAAGGCAGCGTTGACCAGGTACCAGTCGCCATGAAAAACGGGGGCTTCACGCAAATAATTCCACTGCGCGGAAATTGGGTCCGGGCTCGCCAGCACCCTGGCGAGATCGCTGACCCGCATGAAAGGGAACCGGGATTCCAACGATTCAAGCGAGATTCCGTCCCGCCAGGCCACAGCAACAGCCAGAACGCTGGATAGGTCAGCCGTCCCGCCTCCCGCGATCCAGAGGTTCTCGTCGTGAACGTTGAGGAGAAAGCAGCGTTCCTCTGCTCCGAGATGCACCAAGATTCTACCTCGGCACGTGTCGATTTTGGCAGCAGTGTAACCAACGTCGTCTCCGCGGTAAGGGGCATCGATCGACATACCGTCGACGCGATCCTCTTCTGCCGTCACCCGGAGCGCGTTTACGAGACCACCGTGTGCGACGAGATCCCGATAGTGACTCACATCCACTCTTCCGTACGCTTTTCGCCCGACTCCATCCGGATTCATTGACCCCATCACTCCTTTCCGTCAACCGCATGAGCACTAGGGAACGTCCTCAAACAAGAATGGCCTAGGATCCACCCGGACCCGGCTTCCGAAATTGTATGGAGCCCAATACCAGTTACCTGCCCGCCAGGTTCCCTGACCACCTCTCAAAGCCGTCCTTGTCAGAAGCGAAGCCGACATCGAAAGGTCGCCATGACACCTCGGAGCCTGAGACTAGCGCAAAGACATCCCCTTCTCGGCCAGGGCCTCGGCGAGGATGCGCACAGCCTTCGGGCCGACCCCGTGAAGGGCCAGCAAATCGGCCTCTGAACGGGTCGCGACCTGTTCGAGCGTGGCCAACCCAGCGCCAAGAAGGGCCCTCGTGGCCGGCCTGCCAATGGAGGCAGGCAGGTCTGAATCCACCCGCTTCGTCCCGGCAGCGCTAAGCCTCGATCCACCGATGGTGGTTCGAGGTTGATCTCTCGGCCGTTTCGGTGAGGTTTGTCGAGTTGGCGGCGCCTTGCGGGCAGGGCTGATCGGCTGGTCTGCCCAGCTTTTCCACGTGTTCGGCTCCGGTTTGCCCGCTTGGGCGGGTGGATAATGGCAGGTCAAACGCTGTCGGGTGGGGCGTGGACGGTGGTGAACAGGTGCATCCACGCATCAGCCCAGGGCCAGTGACGGGGCAAGTGCAGCAGCAGGCGGCGGGCTGAGCGGGCCAGCCGGGCCGGGACGTTGACCAGGTGGGTGCGGATGGTGGCGGTGGTCGCGCGGGCGTGGAAGGCCGAGGCCAGCGCGCCTGCGGCGCGTAGCAGGTTGAACGACATCGCCCACAGGGTCAGCCAGGCGGCGTTGGCGTTGAAGTTTCCGGAGGGCAGGTGGGCCAGCGGTCCGGCCTTGCCGTCGGCGATGACCTGCTCGATGACGGCGTGGTGGCGGTGCTGCCGCTCGGCCTGCAGGGTCTCGAACGGACTGTCGGTGAAGAACGGGTGGTAACGCCAGGCGGGGAACAGTTCGCCCTGCTCACCTTCGGTGGCGGGTTTGGCCAGGTCGCGGACACGCCGGACGATCAGCCGGGCGGTGACCTGCTCGGCCTTGGGCCGTCCGGTGAAGGCGGTGTAGGCGCTGATCTCGGCGACCTGGGCGTCATAGATCAGCTCGCCGGTGTCGGGGTCCAGGACGCCGGTGGGATAGCGGATCTGCCGCCACGCATTCTCATCGATGGCGGCGATGGCCCGCTTGATGGACGGGTTGGATCCGGTCGTGATCGAAAAGCGGGTGTCGGCGCGGCGGCAGGCGGTCACCACATCGGCGTTGTAGAACTGCGAATCGGCGCGCAGCACCCGCAGGCCGGTGGCGCCGGCCTGCGGTGCGGTGGCCAAGGCTTCGGCGACGAACCGCTGCGCGCCGCGGGCGTCGGCGGCCTTGCCCCGGCGCAGCCGCACCCCGGCGATGACCGGGCGGGCGATCGGGGTGCAGATCGTGGCCAGCAGCGGATGCAGGGTCCGCACCCCTTTGAACCGTCCGATCTGCGCGCCCTGTTCGGCGCGGCCGAACACCCGCCGGTGGGTGGAGTCGACGTCGATGAAGGCGACCTGGTCGGCGCCGGGCAGCAGCGGCGCCCGCCGGGCCAGCTCGGCCAGCAGCCGGCGGTGCACCGCGTGCAGTTGCAGGGCGTGGCCGTGGGTGAACGACCGCAGGAACGTGCCCAGCGTTGAGGGCGCCCGGACCCCGTCGAACGCGGTCGGCATCGCCCCGTGCCGCAACCGGTCGGTGTCATCGATGCTGTCGGCTCCGGCGCACATCGCCGCCACCAGCGACATCACCTTCGCGGCCGGGGCGGCGCCGGCGCTGTTGCGCGCACCGTCGATGCGCAGCGCCCCGGCCGCCAGCTCGGGCAACCCCGCCCGCTCGGCCAGCCGGACCACCGGCACCAGCCCGGCATCGGCGATCAGGTTCGGCTCGTCGAACGCGGCAGCCACCGCCGAACAGACATGAGAGGATTGCACTTACCGGATGCCTCGTTGTTTCTGCGCTGTTGGACCCTAGACAAGCCCATCATCGCAGGCCACGGGGCATCCCTTTTGTCGTTTCCGCAACCTGAACAGCAATCACCCGGTGGATCGAGGCTAAGCTCTGCCGCCAACTTCTTGGGAGCACGGCAGAACCACGCTGCCCGTACCAAGGCGCTGAGGTCCTTGCCGTTCACATCGGCCAGCGGAACCCGGAAACCGATGGCCTTATCACCCCGCAGTATCCGCTCCCCGGTCGGATGCGCGGACTCCGCAGCCTCGATCTCAGCCTCCGGGAGTTGAAGCTGCACGTCCCCGTCTTTCGTGACCGACACAAATCCCTTGCCGCGCACCGAGAACGCCGCCATACCGAAGTGAGTCCCCTCCTCGACCTCAGGGAGGGCGAGAGCAGCCTTACGCAACTGCGCCATGGTGGTCATGGGCGCGATGCTAGCCAGCGCCGCCCAGATCTTCCTGAACTGGGCCATCCGGGGCCTGCTCAACCGGAGGAGCCTCATCGGGCCACTCGCGACCGACCCGCCAGCGCCTGTAAAACCAGACCCCGCCCCCGGCCAGGACCACGAGAGCCACCCCGCCGCCCACGTACCACCCCCAAGGAGTACTGGTGTGGCCGGAGACGGTCATGAGCTCAAGCTTTCGCCCTTGTTCGACCGAGGGGAAATCCCGCGGAATGCTGATCTTGTCGTC
The DNA here is from genome assembly GCF_043906805.1 of Actinomadura sp. SCN-SB. Lineage (NCBI taxonomy): Bacteria > Bacillati > Actinomycetota > Actinomycetes > Streptosporangiales > Thermomonosporaceae > Actinomadura > Actinomadura sp. SCN-SB. The sequence continues at coordinate 35,872 of NZ_JBIMPP010000007.1, forward strand.
GTCATCGAGCAGCTCGTTGTTGGCACGGAAGTCGTCCAGGCTCTCGTACGACTTGCCATCCGAGTCCACGATCGCCACCCGGTGGTTGGGCCTGCACACGAGGAACAACGTGATCCAGTCGAAGTCCTTCTTCCCCCCGCGATTGACAAGGACCTTCTGCGCGTACACCTTCCCAGTCGCCTCACAGCTGGTCTGCGTCCCGGACGAACCACACGCCGTAACCAGCGAAGCAAGAGACACCGCGACGAGCACACTCCACCTAGGAACCCTGACCCAGGACGCCTTCCCAACACCGGACACGCACGGTCTCCCCTCGATCGCTCTTCGGAGTCCAGTGTCACAGCATCAACAGAACCCGCCACCCAAAAACCAAAAAATCCCCACAGCCCCACAGATCGCCTGACCGCCGCCCGCTGCATCACCCACCAACCAGGGCGGTCGGTCTCCTACACCGGCAAGAGCTACATCGATGCCACCGGAGCGATCAGCACGCCCTACAGGGCCCAGCCGATTGTCGCTCCGCACCCACCTGAGGTGGAGAGCTCAACGTGACCAATGAGCCCTGAGGTAGCCCACCCCCCTCAGAGGTCAAGTGCCCCCGCCGCCACCGCGCGAGCCAACTCACGCCAAGCCCCGCTCCACCAGGAGCTTAGGCTTGGAAGGATCCTTGGGATGACGAACGGCGATCAACCCGTCCGACCGTGCCTGCGTCGGACACCTAACGCCGACACTTACCTCTCAGAGATCAGCCCTACCCTCAGCGATAGCACGAGCGACCTTCTGCCAAGCTGTACGTTCGAGCAGCAGGAACGGACCATCCGGATCCTTGGAGTCACGTACGGCGATCCAGGCTTCCAGGCCGGCGATCTCTACACAGTCACTGCCAGAGGCGCTGCTACGCGCGGCCTTGCGCCAACGTGCGCGCGCGAGGTCAATGGGGAGGTGCATGGGATTGCTGGTACTCCTTAGCGATGTCAGCGATCAGCCGAGTCGAGTCCTCCTCGGACAACGCCTGATCAGATATCCGGTCAAACCTCAGAGTACAGCGGTTGATCTGCTCCACATCTTCAAGGTAGATCTCGCCACCCATGCCCTCGAGGTAGATGACGTCGGGCTCCAGGGCGCCCTCAAAACTAAGGATGACGAAGGGGCCGTCCATTCCCGCATGCTCTCCCGAAGCGCACGGAAGAACCCGCAGGCTGACGTTGGGCTTGTTGCTCTCGTTCAGGAGCGCTTCCAGTTGTCGCGACATCACCTCCGGACCTCCCACCGGACGCCGAAGAACCGCCTCATCGAGTACGACGGCCAGCGAGAATTGTTCCTTCCGCTCCAGGACCGTTCGCCGTGCCATGCGTGCCTGGATACGGCGCAGGCGTGCCTCCTCGCTGTCTTCTGGACGGTTCACACGGATGAGCGCCGACGCATAGTCGCTGATCTGCAGCAATCCTGGGATGAACTGGACCTGCCAGGTGCGGATCTTTACGGCGTCGTCCTCCAACTCGGCGAAGGAACCGGTGAGAACGTCGTCGAACGCCGACCACCAACCCCGCTTGCGGATGTCCTTGGCGAGTTGGACGAGTGCCAGCTTGATCGCCTCGCCGCCACCATAGAGATCCAGCATCGCCTCGACGTCGGTCGCCTTCGGCCGAGTCTTCGCGGTCTCGAACCGGACCAGTTTGGGACGGCTCCAGCCGAGCGCGGCGGCCGCGGCCTCCATCGTCATCCCGGAACGCTTGCGAGCCTCCCGCAGCTGGCGCGCGAGACGGCGATGCCGCGCGGTCGGACTCTGTTCGGGTGCCATAGCGGGCATTGTGACACTCGGCAATGATCACATCACGGAGAATCACGAAAATCTCCTGGGCAAAATCGAACAAGTTCATGGACATGTTCGCCCGCTCGGGCCATGATGCATTGTGACAGTAGCCTCACGAACAGTGATCGCCTGTAGGGCGGAGACCGTCACTTCGCAGGTCATCGCGTGTGAGGGTCAGGCGGTCCCGGCCGGTGGTAGCGCACCGGCCGGGACCTTTGATCGGACGCTGGAGGTCCGACCATGCACGATCGTACGAACTTCTTGCGAGCAACGGCGGCCCGACCGGCGACGAGTTCCATCGCCTGCCGCGAAGTCATCCAGCCGCGCCCAGCCTCGATCCCCACTTATCACGACCGCCCATCCCAGACGCGCAGCGGTCATCACCCTGAACCGCACGCCGACCTCTCCAACCGCGCCAGGCGCGCCCTCGTTCACCGTGGCCCTGACGGTCGGACGGGAGGACCCCGATGAGAACCGGCGACCCCCAGGACATCCCCTCCGGCGGAGCCTGCGCTATCCAACTGCCGCTTGGTCCCCTTGGCCCAAAGGCAGCACGCGCCTTCGTGACCAGGACGATGCGTACGCTCAACTTGCCAACCGACCACATCGACGCTGCCGAGCTCTCCGTCTCAGAGCTGGGGACGAATGCGTACCTCCACGTCGGCGACAGACCCGCCGTTCCGCCAGAAATCTGGATCTGGGCCCGCACCCACCCCGCTCCAGAGCTCGCCTTCTCCGTCTTCGACGCCTCCCGTACCCGTCTCCCTAACCCCTCGATACAACACCCGAGCATGCTGGCCGAGCACGGCAATGGCCTAGGCATCGTCACGGCGTTGGCGTCCGACACCAACTCACACTTCACCCGATCCCGCCTGTCCGGGACGCCCGTCCCGGGCAAGTCCGTCTGGTTCACACAAGCCCTCCCGGCCTCTTGGCCAGCGGCCGAGCACCCCATACCTGAAGCCATCGCCGCGACCCGCCTCCTGGTCGCACTCCGTACTCGTGGGATCAACTCGGACCGCCACCGAGACCACACTGGCCTCATCGCCATCACCGCGGGCAAGCTCACCGTCTGGGTGGATGCCAAGTCGTACTTCTGGCGAGAAGGGCACGACTTCACCCACCGTCCACTGGTCGACCTCCACGAAACCGTCGAAGCCATCATCAGCCGAGTCGACGCAAGCCCCAGCCTTAGGTAGGCAGGCATCAGGGACGTGCCGCCCGCATGTACATGCACCGCGTACACGGTCAAGACTCCCGGGCCGAGCGACACGGAGGAAGCCACACAACAAGCGGCGGGCACCGTGAACATGACATGAGCCGTCCTGGCTCGTTGTCCGATTACGGTCGTCACTGCTGCGGCCTCGGGGTAAGCGGCAGCACGCGACGGCGATCCAAAACCACCACGGACGGGCCTGACCCGGTCAGGCATAGTGAGACTGATCGCAGGGCTGGTGTGAGGCAATGCCGACCCAGAAGACCGTGCTCACAGACACGAGCGATTCGCTGGGTCGAGCGGGGCAAGCTGACCTGCTACCGTCGTCCGTGAAGCGGGGAGGGGCGCACCACCCTCTGGGTCAGACGAGCATCCCATGAGCATCCTGCTGGGCCTCGCCAGCCCTCTGCCCGCCGACTTCCCGCCCTGGCAGACGGTCTACTGATACTTCGTGCGGTGGGAGCAGCAACGGGTCACTCTGCGGATGCTGGACGCGCTGCGGCAGCAGGCCCGCCAAAGCGAAGGCCGCGATGGCGAGTCCAGCGCGAGTGTCATCGACTCCCAGAACGTCGAGGCAGCCGACACCGCTGGCCGTGACACGCGAGGCTACGACGCGGGCAGGAAGGTGTCCGGGCGCAAGCGCTTCATCATCACCGATACCCTCGGCCTGCTCATCACCGTGACGGTGTGCGCGGCCAGCGTCCCGACCGCGACGGCGCCAAGGACGCCCTGCCGGGCTTGTATCTCACCTCGCCCACATGCCGGTTCGTGTTCGCCGACGCCGGGTTCACCGGGCGGCTGCTGGGCCGGGCCGCCGACACGATGCGCACCACGGTGAGCATCGTCGGTAAACCCGCAGACCAGAAGGGGTTCGCTGTGCTGCCCCGCAGGTGGCTGGTCGAGCGGACGCTGGCCTGGCCGACCGCGCACCGGCGGCTGGCCCGCGACTACGAACGCCACCCCGCCACCAGCGAAGCCATGATCCGCTGGGCCGCACTCAAAGGTCGAGTGCCCCCGCCGCCGCGCGAGCCAACTCACGCCAAGCCCTGCGCTCCACCAAGAGGCCTGGGCCCGGCAGGGTCCTTGGGATCACGCACGGCGATCATGTCGCCAACACTGGCAACCTCAACGCAGTCAGTACCTGAACCGCTACTCCGCGCGGCCTTGCGCCAACGTGGACGCGACAAGTCGAGGGCTGTTCATGGGCTTGCGGGTACTCCCTGGCGACATCAGCGATCGGTCAAGAAGAATCTGTCGCCGCCGCCCCGGCCGACGTCTTCAGAATAGACTTCAGCACCCGTCCCTCCAGGTAGACCGACGTCCGTTCCAAGGGCCAGGTGCCACAGCGCGCCGGCACCAGTCCAGCATGGTGGCTTCAGCTGATAGTGGTGCGGCTCTGCGCCAGTGTCTCTGAGCCTCACGGCGGACATCGACACCCGCGGTACTGTCGCGCCTCACCGCGCTGGAACGCGCGGCTCGCCGCCCGACATTAGCAACAAGGCACCGAATATCACCCTTGAGTGCAAAATATCCCTATGGCGTCCAAGATCCTGAAAGTCGGTCAGGTTGTCCGCTACCCCGACCCGCCTGTACTCGAACCCGAGGAGCTCAACGGGTACCGGAACTTCTTCAATCTGACAGCGGTCCCAGGTGCTCGGCGGCTCACCATGAACCGTGGCATCAGCCATCCAGCATGGACGTCAGCCCCTGACGGTGAGCGCCGTGCCGCCATACTGATCCGCAGCAACCCCCTGCAAGCTGGCACAGCGAAGACGCCATGGCATGACGTCCTCGACCTCGAGAAGGGCCGCTTGCAGTACTACGGCGACCACCGAAGTGACAGCCCTGGCGAGCCCGCGAGGACCCGGGGCAACGCCGAACTGCTGGCGGCCGCGAAAGCGCATGGGGCTTCGGACGCACACGTCCGCGCCACGGCGACGCCACTCCTGATTTTCAAGTCCGTCGAGCGAAACAACTCACCAAAAGGATATTTGGAATTTTGCGGACTGGGTGTTGTGGCCCGCTTCGAAGAGGTCAGGCAGAGAGATCCGCAGACGAACGCGGAATTTCCCAACTTCCTTTTCCATATTCAACTTCTCGACCTGTCATCCGATGGCGGCCAGCTGGATTGGCAATGGATTGACGCACGACGGGATCCCACGCTCACCAGCGAGCAGGCCAACCGCTTCGCGCCAACAGCCTGGCGGACGTGGCTGAATATTGGTCGTTACACCGACCCCGCACCCAAGGAAGCCTCACCTACCGATAATCCACAACGCCAGCAAACCAGCGCCATCAGACCGCCCGACTGGGTCTGGGATGAACTCGTACTCGTATGCGCGGCGGTCTACAAGAATGACTGGCGCGAGATAAAGCAGTACGACGCGCGAGCGATCGAGCTTTCGGAGCTCCTGCAAATCATGCCCATCCATCCGCCGGAAATGCGTGGCGCAAACTTCCGCAGCGCGAACAGCGTCCAGCGAAAGACCGCCGACATCGCTACCGCACATCCGAGCTACCCAAAGAAGCAGACCAAGGGCGGCAAGCTGACCAGGGACGTGGTCAACGCCTTCATCAGGGATCCTGCGCGCATGCTGGCCGCGGCCGAAGGCATCGCCGCCGCCCTCGCGTCCACAGACCCGAGCCTCAAGCATCGTATCGCGACTCCAGATCCAGACGAGATGGAGGAAACCGCGATGGAAGGACGTCTACTTGAACGCATACATCGCTTTCGAGAACGTAACCCGAGCCTAAGGCAACGAAAGATCGCAATGGTTGTACGCAATGGTGGGGCTCTCAGATGCGAGGTGTGCGGGTTCGATTTCTCCGAGCGCTTCGGCAAACATGGAGAGGGCTACATCGAAGTACATCACACCACGCCTCTACACGAGACCGGCATTACCGAGACAAGGCTCGATGACTTGGCACTCCTCTGCGCCAATTGTCATCGGATGAGCCATCGGCGTCTTGAGGGAACCGGCACGTGGCCCTCACCTGAGGAACTGAGAAAGCTGCTGGAGGAGTAGGTGGACGGCGGATCCGGCTAGCAGTCCTGTTGTAAGACCTATTACGGACGCCTACTCCAGGCCCTTTTTGGTGGGGGTCCAGAAGGGTTTGGTCAGGATGTTGCGGCGGGGCCAGGAGCGGTCGGTCAGCAGGTGGCGTTTGAGGGATTGGATGGTTTGGGCTTCGCCGGCCAGGTAGGCGATGCCTGGCTCGGCGGGGAGGTCCAGGGACTGGACGGCGTTGAGGAGGGTCTTGGAGGAGGCCGCCGGTCTGCCTTCGCGGTATTGCCAGGTGACGCCTTCTATGGGGAGGCGGTCTTCTGGGGTGTCCACTTCCAGGATCGCGTGGACGGCGGCTCCGTTCAGGAAGCGGAGCATGGGGGCGAAGGCTACGGCGGCGGTTTCTTCGCCTGCGAAGAGGTGGTACGGGGCTTCGCGTGGGGTGAGTTTGCCTTCGGGCTTGGTGAAGACGACGTGCTGACCTGGGGTGGCGTTGCGGGCCCAGCGGGAGCCGGGGCCTTCGCCGTGGTCGAGGACGCACAGTTGCAGGCCGTCGTCATCCCCGTCCCAGATCGAGTAGGTGCGGCGGGTCAGAAGGCCGTCGACGCTCAGGCGGATGTGCTGGCCCGGTGCCCACTGCTGGGGTGGGCAGGAGATGCGGATACGGCGCATGCGCTTGGTGAGCTGGTCCGTGGACTCGATGGTGCCCGTGACGAAGAGCAGGTCACGCAGGCGCATGGGCGACCTCCAAGACGAGATATGTCGCGTTGGCCCAAACACGATACATCGCGTCTTTGGTGCGAGGAAGGCCCGTGCGGGGTTAGCGGACGTTGAGGGGGCGGTACTGGATGCTGATTCTGGGGCCGGTGGCCTTGGTGGATTTGGGGATGCTGTGTTCCCAGGTTCGCTGGCAGCTGCCGCCCATGACGATGAGGTCGCCGTGGCCCAGGTCGTAGCGGAGGGTGGGGCCGCCGGAACGGGGGCGTAGGAGGAGGGGACGGGGTGCGCCGACCGAGATGATGGCGACCATCGTGTCCTCCTTGGCGCCGCGGCCGAGGGTGTCGCCGTGCCAGGCGACGCTGTCGCGGCCGTCGCGGTAGAGGCAGAGGCCGACGGTGCGGAAGGGCTCGCCCAGCTCGGCGGAGTAGTGGGCGTTGAGGGCTTGTTTGGCCTGGTCCAAGAGGGGGTCGGGGAGAGTCGCCTCCTCGTCGTAGAAGGCCAGGAGGCGGGGGACGTCCACGACCCGGTCGTACATGCGGCGGCTTTCGGCACGCCAGGGGACGACGTCCAGGAGGCGCTCGAAGAGGGCGTCGGCGCCGGCGATCCAGTTGGGGCGGAGGTCGATCCAGGCTCCGTCGGTGAGCTGGGTGCGCTGGACGGAGTGGCCGAGTTCACGCGGGCCCGCCTCGTCCCAGGAGTCGAGCAGCGACCCTTGAAGAGCACTGGTCATGGCCTCATGCTACCCCGCGAGTCAAACATGTGTTCGAGCGCCCGGATCGAGTCCTGATTGAGGCCGGATGCCTGCCTTGCCGTCATCGGCGGCTGTTTGAGTGGTGCCTATCGCTCGTTGCAGGAGGCGTGGGGGCGTGAACGCGCGTACCGCTGTGATCATCGCCGGAGTCCTGGGGGCGCTGGCGTTGTCCGGGTGCGGCGTGCGCGCATCCGTGAGCACCGCGCCGGTCAGCGAGGTGGAGTGGGGTCGCAGGGCCGCCGATCCTACGCAGGCGCCGCCGCCTCCCAGCGGGGAGGAGAAGGCGGTCGGGGTGGTGGCCGCCGGGGAGGTCCGCGACGCGCTTGAGGGTGACTGCGCCTGGTACGAGATCCTGTGCGACCGGCGGCGCAGTGTGCGGGAGATCGTCGGACGGCTCTCACCCGGCGAGATCAACGCGTTGTTCGGCGAGTTCGGCCGTGATGAGGTGCGGCGGCTGCTGCGGCGCGATGGGGTGGTGGACGTTCTCAAGGTGCGCGCCGATGTGTCGCTGCTGCACCACCTCGAACGGTTGGCGCCCCGGTCCATCGAGCCGGATTTCACGAACGTGCCGAGCTACACGAAGAAGCCGTCCGATCCGGCCACCGCGTGGGGTGCCGTCCGCGGTGGACGGTTGTTCGGAGCGGACGGAGAACCGTCCCTCCAGCACGTCAGGCAGGGTGGCATCGCGGATTGCTGGTGGCTCGCCGGTATGGGCGCACTGGCCAACTCGCAGGAGGGACGGACCGTCCTGAAGGAGATGGTCAGGCCCAACCCGAATGGGACGTACACGGTCGCGTTCCCGGACGGGGAGAAGGTCACCGTGACGCCGTACTTCCCGATCGACGAGGAGGGAAGGCTGGCGTTCGCCTCCCCGGAGGGACGGGCGCCGGCGATCTGGCCGCTGGTGCTGGAGAAGGCGCTCGCGGAGAGGTGGGGCGGCTACGGGCGCCTGGCCCAGGGTGACGGCGGGGACGCCATGGAACTGCTGACGGGGCGCACCGGGAGGTCGAAGCCGCCGCGCCTGGTCGGCGAAGAGGAGCTGGCGGCGGCCGTGCGGCAGGGTGCCGTCACGGTGCTCACCCCCGACGACGGACGAGGCGAGGCGATCTTCGAGGGCCGGACCGCGCGCCTGCGCACCGACCACGTCTATGTGGTCGAACGGATCGACGGGCGTGGCCGGTTGAGGCTCTACAACCCGTGGGGTCGGGACCACGCGACCGTCACCTTCGAGGAGTTCCGCCGTCATGTCGAGGACGTCGATATGAGCCCCGTCCGATGAGGGAGAATCGAGCGATGGTCCGCCTTGCGCCGATGCTGCTCGTCGGGGTGTTCGCCCTGGTGGGCGCCGGTGGCTGCGGGGGGATGGACCAGAGCGGGGTGCCGGGGCGGGAGTCCCCCCAGGGCGTTCCGACGGCGCGGGTGAGCCCGTTCGCCACCGGCCGGGAGACACGGAGCATCCAGGTCGGAACCACCGGATGGGTCGCCGGGCTGCGCCTCGGCGTCGGTGGCGCCAAGGGCGGCGTCGGGACGGTCGTCGTGCTGCAAGGCGAAGGCGTCCCACCGGAGGGCGCTCTTTGGACGGTACGGGGGCAGGCCGGCCACAGCCAGCGGCTGGGGAACGGCTACACCCTCGCGATCGACGCGGTCGAGGACGCGCGGAGCACCGGGCAGGAAGGGGCCGGGTCCGGCGGCGGGTCGGTGACGGTCACGGTGACACCGCCCGCATGACGCCACGGCGACGGCGTTCAGGCTCCGGACAGGACGCTCTCGATGATCCGCGGGGTCCGTTCGGGCGGGGCCGCCCTGGTGACGAGCGTGTTGAACACGTGCCAGTACTGCTCGATGTCGCCCTGCCCGCTCGGGTAGGACGGGCCGCGCGGAGGGTCGAGGTACACCAGGTCGGGCAGGCTCGCCTGCGGGAAGCGCACCAGCGTCAGCGGGCCGTCCGCATCGTGCCGCAGGGCGCTCGGGAGGATCTGGACGGTGACGTTCGGCCGCCAGCACATCTCGATGAGGTGCCGGAGCTGCCCGCGCATGGTGACCGCGTCGCCCACCCGGTTCCGCAGCACCGCCTCGTCCAGCACGGCCCACAGGTTCAACGGACGCGGACGGCGGCGGAGCAGGCGTCGCCGGCGCGAGAGAAGGTCGAGCCGCGCCTCCACCGCTTCAGGGGCCTCGTCGCGCAGGACCGCTCGCGCGTAAGCGTCCGTGCGCAGCAGTTCCGGTACGTACCGGTCCTCGAACCGCCGCACCAGCCTGGCCGCCGTCTCGGCGCTGAGGTAGCCGCCCATCCCCGGCGGGACGGCGTCGCGGCGCGGGTGCCACCAGGGCCGGGCGTTGGTCTGTTCGGCCAGGGCGGCGAGGGTGGAGCGCTCCGCTTCGTCGCCGATGCCGTACGCGGCGAGGAGCCCGGCCAGGTCGCGTTGCCGCACTCCCGTGCGGCCGTGCTCGATGCGTGTGAGCTTCGATATCGAGACGTGGGCGGCCCCGGCCGCGTCCGCTCGGGTCATGCCGCGGGCCTCGCGCAGGTCGCGCAGGCGCCTGCCCAGCAGCAGCCGCGGGACCAGAGGATCGCCTTGGACGCGCGTGGAACCCCTGCCACCGGGCGCACTCTTCGTTGTCGTATCGGAGACCACAACGGCTCCTTGGAGGAACGACGATCAGTGCACCGTGGATTTCCACTATAGCGGCAGGTTTTGGCGCCACTATGTGCGTGACGGTGATGAACTCAGCGCCGAACGCGGCCGAACGGAGCCGTTCCCTTTGTTCGCGATGGTGGCGCTGAGGCGCCCGGACCCGGACGGTCAGATGTAGCTGCGCAGCCGGGCCGACGACGGCGGAGACGCCAGGGGACGGCCCACCCGGACCACGCCGACCAGCCGGGACGGGTCGTCGACGTCGAGGAGCCGGGCGAGCCGCTGCTTGGTGACCTCGGCGTCGACGATCTGGCTGAACGGGTGCGTCGCGTAGCCGAACGTGGAGAGCGTGAGCCACTGCCGCATCAGCACCCGTCCCAGCGCGACCTGCTCGCTCTCGCTGCATCCGGGACGCGCCACCAGGACGAGCACCTCGCCGTCGTAGTCCACGGCGCTGAGGGACGCCTTCGACAGCAGCCTGGCGACCCCGGCGCGGCGCAGCAGCGGGTAGGCGCGCGGCGACAGGGCGAACCGCAGGCCCCGTGCCTGCCAGCGGGACAGCCCGAGCGCGCGGTCGGTGAGGCCGTCCTGGCGGTACCGGGGGTCCTCCGGGTCGAGCCGGAGCCATGCGCGCAGTTCGCGGGCGGCGGGCGGGGTGGAGAACAGGTGGTGGTCGGCCTCGTGCAGCAGCCCGATCAGCTCGCGGGCGCGCATCCGCCGGAGCTCCGCCTTCTCCTCCGCGGCCAGGTCCTCAAGCCGCGCGGCCAGATGCCCGTCCAGCCGTCCCGGCTGGTAGGCGCCGCGGGCGGTGCGGCGGTCGCGGACGTCCTGCGTGGTGAACGGCGTGGTGTACGGGCCGTCCGCGGCGACCAGGTGACCGACGCGGTGGGCGGTCTCGTCGTAATCCGGGCGGAAGGCGACGTCCAGCCCGGCGTCCGCGCAGACGATCAGGCAGGTCTCGGCGAAGGCGCCCAGCGCGAGCCGCAGGTCCCGCCCGGTCGGGTCGCCCGCCGGGAGCGTACGGGACGGATCCCAGCCGATCTCCACGTCGTGTTCGCGGTAGCGCAGCTCCCAGGGCTGGGTGTTGTGGGCGCTCGGCGCTCGCCAGAAGTCCGGTTCGAGCGCGCGCAGGGCATCCAGGGCGTCTGGGTTCACCGCAGCTCTTTCTCGTAGAAGGTGTATCCGTGCAGGGGGCGGCCGCCCATGGCCACGTATTGTGCCGCCGACGCCGCGTTGGCGTGCTCGACATACGTACTCCGGAGGAAGTCGTAACCTCCTGATCGCAGATTGCGGAGCAGTTCCCGGGACAACAGCCGCATATAGCCCTGCCCTTGGGCCTCGGGAACCGTGCCCTTGATGATGAGCACGGCGTCCCGGCGGTAACGCTTCCGGGTGAGGAGAAGCAGGATCTGCCGGAAAAGAGTCAGGTCACCACCGGCCTTCATGACGTACTCGGAAATGTCCGGTACGCAGAGGACGAACGCGACCGGCTCCCCCTTTCTCGTGAGATGAAGCAGCAGCGACTCGTCGATGAGATGGGCGAGGCCGTCGGTCTGCCGGTCGAGTTGGGGTGCGGAGATCTCGGTGTAGTAGCCGAGCTGGGCGAAGCTCGCGTTCAGCATTCCGCGCAGGATCGGAAGCTGCTCACGGAGGCGCCTGCGGTCGCCGCGATGCACCACCAGGTCCTCGGCCTCGGCCCGCGCCTCGTCGAACGGGAAGACCTCCTCGGGATCGCCGGTCGTGGGGCAGATCCAGGTGTCGGACTCGAACCGCCGCGCGAAGCCGTACGCCTCGTACGCTCGCGGGTAGTAGGGGTGGTTCCAGGCGCTGTCGATGAACCCCCGTTCCTCGAATCCGCTGGTGATGACCCCTCCGGACTGGTTGGGCAGCAACGCCACCGGGCCGAACGCCGCCGCCTTGCCGGACGACCGCCCGGCCGAGCAGATGCCGTCGAAGAGCGCCGCGGACGCGGCGGGATCGTCCACGAATTCGGTGAGGCCGAAGAGCTGGAGCGGTCTGCCCTGCTTGGTGTCGAAATCGGGGTCGGTGTGCAGGGTCGTGCGCCCGGCCACGCGCCCCTCGGCGTCCCGGAGAAGGTAGAGCCGCACGCCGGGGACTTGGCCGCGGTGCCAGTCCCGGATCTGCTGGACGAGTGCCGGCACGTGATGCCGCTCGCCATGCCCTTTCCGGTACACCCATCGCGGGAAGGCGATGAATTCCCGGAGGTCCCGGCGGCTTTCCACCGGCGTGAACGAGTACCGCATCATGTGCGCGCCTTCCGGAGCGGGCGTCGGCGGACGACCGGTGGCCCGTGTTCCTCGGAGCTCAGAGGCGTGAACTCGGAGATGGGCGCCATCTCATCGCCCTCGGCCCGCCAGATGCCGTTGCTGTACCCATACGGGTTCGCGTCATAAAGACGGATGAACCCGCCTTTCGCGTTCCTTCTGCCGTCCGTGAGCCACAGCATCAGCTTGCGGTGGTGGCGGCTGCGGGCGAACCGGAGAAGGGCGTCCCGGTCGGTGAAGAAGGCCACCGCGCCCAGCGTCAACGGGAACTGCCAGTACACCTTGTGCCAGAGGTAGCCCTTCATGCGCTTCATGTCGCGCACCATGCGCAGGTAGTTCACGCTGAGCCTGACCAGCGCGAGGGGGCCGCTGTAGCGCGTCGCGCCCACGAACATCGCGGTGGCCTGCCCCTGCGGGGGCGCCTTGCTGAAATCGGTCGTCCGCATCAGGCGGCCCGCCCCTTCACCAGGTAGGTGTTCTTGATCCGGCTGCCGCCCGCGAGCGCGGCGAACGGGCCCTCGCCCGCGGCGTACACGCGTACGCGCAGGTCGCCGGCGGACGGGTCCTCCTTGAGCGCGGCGGCGAAGTCGCGCGACACCGAGGCGAGGTGGTCGAGCACGCCGCGCCGGCAGGTGTCCGCCAGCAGCCGCACGGCCGCTTCGTCGAGACGGGCGCCGTCCCGCAGCTCGATGTTGACGACCGGCCGGGCCTCCAGGTCGGGCTGTTCCTCCAGCGACATGCAGAACCGCGCGATGTGGGCGGCGTAGGGGTTGCCCTCGTACAGGCCGTACTCGACGTCCTGCGGGTAGAGGTTGGCGCCCATGTACGAGACCGTGCTGTCGGCCCGCCCGAACAGGAACAGCAGCGGGAGCGACATCCGCTCGCCCGCCATGGCCCGGCGGCACTCCGCCCAGCGCTCCGGGTCCCGCCGGACGAGCTCCTTGACCTTCGCGTACGAGTGCAGCAGCGCCTCGTCGCCCACGTTGTAGCGCAGCTTGGGTTGCAGGCAGGTCTTGCTGTTGATGGTGCACAGCAGCTCGCCGCGCTCGTTGACCTCCAGGTAGGTCTCCAGGGGGTTGTAGTGGAAGATCATCGGCAGCCGTTGCTCGTCCTCGCCGAGCAGCTCGCGCCGCAGCTCGGCGTCGGTGGCCAGCCGCCGTCGCAGCCACACGGTGAAGCCGGTCTCCGCGCCCATCCCGATCGTGAGGTCGCTCGCCCCGTACGCCGACCTGACCTCCTCGAACCGCCGTTCCAGGTACGCGCGCAGCGCCTCGGTCATGGCCTCGCCGCCGGCCATTCCCCGGATCCGGTACCGCTCCCAGGGGAAGCCGATCGCGTCCAGGCGGTCCTGGAGGTGCTTGAGGAACGGCGGGTACGCGGTGATCACGTAGTCGTGGCCCGGCCCGAAGTGCCGCAGCGTGTCGACGATCTTCTCCAGGTCGGGGCCGGTGTTCTTCACCATCGCGATCCGCGCCATCGCGGTGCCGGTGGTGGTGCCGGTCGCCCACGCGCCCATCGAGTAGCCGTTGATCACGAAGAGCCGGTCGCCGGGGAAGACGAGCCGGATGTAGCCGGCCGCGTTCCGGTAGATGCCCTTGAGCTCGCGCGGGCCGCGCACCCAGTTGTACGGCCGGCCGGTCGAGCCGGACGACTCGTCCACCACGACCCCGGCCCGGTGCAGCCTGCCCTCCTGGCACCGGCTGGCCTCGTCGTACACGCCGACGTAACCGCGCTTGGTCATCTCCGGGAAGTCGGCCAGGCGCCGTGGCCGCGTCCCGCCCAGCCGGCGCCGCAGGAAGTCGCGGTACGCGGGCACGTCCACGGCGGCGAACTCGCAGGCCACGCGGGCATGCCCGGCCGCGAGCCGGTCGAACGCCGGGTGGTAGCAGCGCGCCACGAACCGCCACACCGCGGGGTGGAGCGACGCGCCGCGGTAGACGCCGGTCAGCAGCCACGAGTACGCCTGAAGCCGCGCGCGCCGCCACCGCTCGCGCAGCGTGAGAGGCCCCAGGCGCGGCGCCGTCCGCTGCCATGGCTCAGGCGCCGACGCGCCCGGCTCCGCTCCTGGCTCTGTTCTCCGCTCAGTGATCGCGACCATCAGTGCTCCCTGCCGCCCGCCCGGCACACGCTCGGGCGGTGCCCGTCTCGTCACCATTAGTGGTGATTGAACCGAGACGGGCGGGCAGGGGGCATCCGCCGTCCTACTCAGACGCGACCGGCGGAGTACTCAGACGGGCTCAGTGACCGCGGTCGATCCATTCCTGGAGGTGCGGCGCCTCGGCGCCGATCGTGGTGGACGGCCCGTGCCCGGTGTGCACGACCGTCTCGGGCGGCAGCGTCAGCAGCCTGTCCCGGATCGAGGCGATGATCAGGTTGAAGTCGGAGAACGAGCGCCCCGTCGCCCCGGGGCCGCCCTGGAACAGGGTGTCCCCGCTGAACAGCACCGCCTGGTCGCGCATGCCGCCACGCGAAGCGTTCGGGGGGTCTGGGGGACCGCCCTCAGGAGCGACATAGAAGCAGCACGCCCCCGGCGCGTGACCGGGCGTGTGGATCACCTCGATCCGGGTGCCCGCGACCTCGATGACCTGGCCGTCCGCCAGTTCCTCGCTGGGCCGCCGCTCGGCGTGGGTGAGCCGCCACAGCGGCAGGTCGGCCGGATGCAGGTAGATCTTCGCGCCGGTGGCGTCGGCCAGGTCGGGCGCCACCCTGACATGGTCGTCGTGGCCGTGCGTGGCCAGGATCGCCACCAGGCGGCGGTCGCCCACCACCCGGCGGATCGCGGCGACGTCGTGCGGGGCGTCGAACACCACGCACTCGGCGTCGTCGCCCAGCACCCACACGTTGTTGTCGACGTCGAACGTCTGGCCGTCCAGGGAGAACGTGCCGGAGGTGACGGTGTGGTCGATCCGAGCCGGAGCCACTAGAAGATCACCACCGAACGCAGCACGTCGCCGTGGTGCATCTTGGTGAACGCGGACTCGACCTCGTCCAGCGCGATCCGCTCGGACACGAAGGCGTCCAGGTCGAGCCGGCCCTGCCGATACAGGTCGATCAGCATCGGGAAGTCCCGGGACGGCAGGCAGTCCCCGTACCAGGACGACTTGAGCGCCCCGCCGCGGCCGAACACGTCCAGCAGCGGCAGCTCCAGCGTCATCTCCGGGGTCGGGACGCCGACCAGCACCACGGTCCCGGCCAGGTCGCGGGCGTAGAACGCCTGCTTGTAGGTCTCCGGGCGGCCCACCGCCTCGATCACGACGTCCGCGCCGTTGCCGCCGGTCAGCTCCTGGATCGCGGCGACCGGGTCGGTGCCCGAGGAGTTGATCGTGTGGGTGGCGCCGAAGCCCTTGGCCCACTCCAGCTTGCGGTCGTCCACGTCCACCGCGATGATCTTCGCCGCGCCGGCCAGCCGGGCACCGGCGATCGCCGCGTCGCCGACCCCGCCGCAGCCGATCACCGCGACGCTGTCGCCCCTGGTCACCCCGCCGGTGTTGATCGCGGCGCCCAGTCCCGCCATCACCCCGCAGCCCAGCAGCCCGGCCGCCGCGGGGCTGGCCTCCGGGTCCACCTTGGTGCACTGCCCGGCCGCGACCAGCGTCTTCTCCACGAACGCGCCGATGCCCAGCGCGGGCGACAGTTCCGTGCCGTCCGCGAGGGTCATCTTCTGCGTCGCGTTGTGGGTGTCGAAGCAGTACCACGGGCGCCCGCGCAGGCAGGCCCGGCACTGCCCGCACACCGCCCGCCAGTTGAGGATCACGAAGTCGCCGGGCGCCACGTCGGTGACGCCGTCCCCCACGGCCTCGACCACTCCGGCGGCCTCATGCCCCAGCAGGAACGGGAAGTCGTCGCTGATGCCGCCCTGACGATAGTGGAGGTCGGTGTGGCACACGCCGCACGCCTGCACCTTCACCAGCGCCTCGCCGGGCCCCGGGTCGGGGACCAGCACGGTCTCCACCGACACCGGCTCGTTCTCGGCCCTGGCCACCACTCCGCGCACTTCGTGAGTCATGGACGCCTCTCCTCGTCGTCGGTCGTCGCCGGGGACCACCATAGAGAGCGTCGTACCACGCCCGCTCATCAACCTCCACCCTGCGGAAAGCCCCTGGTCACCGGTGCAGCCTCGGGCACCCTGTCGCAGGTCTGCGCCATGATGTCGGCGTGACGGCGCGGCGATCGCGGTTCCGCCGCGCCGTTCCCGCGCACGGACCCGTTCGGCCGAGGAGGCACCGTATGAGCGAGCTGACCATCACCGACGCCCTGATCTTCGACGGCTGGTCGGCCGAGCTCACCGAGGCGTCGCTGTACGTCCGCGACGGTGTCGTCACCGAGATCGGCGACCGGGTGACCAGGGCGGAACGGGTGATCGAGGCGCGCGGCCGGACGGTGCTGCCCGGACTGATCGACGCGCACTTCCACGCGTACGGGATCTCGCTGCACGCCTTCGAGTTCGACGCCGCGCCGCTGAGCTACGTCGCGCTGCGGGGCGCCCGGCGGCTGGGCAGGGCGCTGCGCCGCGGCTTCACGACCGTGCGGGACGTGGCGGGCGGCGACCCCGGGCTCGCCAAGGCCGTCACGACCGGGCTGATCGCCTCGCCCCGCTACCTCTACACCGGGCCCGCGCTCAGCCAGACCGGGGGGCACGGCGACGGCCGCCCCGCCGACCTGGACGTCTGCCTGCACGGCCGGCACATGAACGAGGTCGTGGACGGGGTGGACGCGCTGCGCGTCGCGGTCCGGGACCGGTTCCGCCGCGGCGCCCACGCCATCAAGATCATGTCCTCGGGCGGGGTGGTGTCGCCGACCGATCCGATCCGGTCACCGCAGTACTCGCCCGAGGAGATCCAGGCCGTGACCGGCGAGGCCGCTCGCCGCGACAGCTATGTGGCCGCGCACGCCTACTCACCCGAGGCGATCAGGCACTCGCTGGTCAACGGCGTCCGTTCCATCGAGCACGGCAACCTGCTCGACGAGGCCACCGCCCGGCTGATGGCCCAGCACAACGCCTACCTCGTCCCGACCCTGGTCACCTACGACGCGATGAGCCGCCGCGCCGACGAGGTGGGCCTGCCGCCGGTGGGACGCGTCAAGAACGAGGAGGTGCTGCACGCCGGCAAGCGCGCCGTCGAGCTGGCCCACAAGGCGGGCGTCCCCGTCGGCTTCGGCACCGACCTGATGGGCGACCTGGAGGACGAGCAACTGGCGGGGCTGCGCCTCCAGGCCGAGGCATCCGGGACGCTGGCCTGCCTGCGCTCGGCGACCTCGGTGAACGCCAGCCTTCTCAACCGCGCCGACCTGGGCCGCGTCGAGATCGGCGCCGCCGCCGACCTGCTGATCCTTCCCCGCAACCCGCTGGAGAGCCCGGACGTGCTCTGGGACGAGTCGGCGCCCCGCCTGGTCGTCCGGTCCGGCGTCCCCCTCGACTGACGCCACCGCGACTCGCCCGTGCGCACTACGATGCAGAAGGCGATGGCCGCGGTGCCGCCGACCCGCCGCGGCGAACCCCGCTCGCCCTCCATGGGGTCGTCCCCTGCGCCCACCCAAGCCGAGACCCATGCCCCCCAGCACGGAACCGCAACACCGCTCGATCTTCTGGGTGGACATCGCCCATTCGAGCGACCCGCGCCGCTCCGACATCGACCGGCAGGACGTCCGCGCGGCCATGTACGGGTCGGTGCGCCGGGCGTTCCGCCGTGCCCGGTTGCCGTTCCATAATTTCAACAACCGCTTCCACCGCCACCAGGAGGACCGCGGGGACGGCGCGTTCTGGCTGCTGTGGCCGTCCCTCCCGAAGAGCCGCCTGGTGGACGCCCTTCCCCACCTGGCGAGCGCGCTCGACGCCTACAACAAGAACGCGACCGAGGGCACCACCATCAAGCTGCGCGTCGCGCTGCACGCGGGCGAGGTGCACTTCGACACGCACGGCGTCAGCGGCAACGCCATGGACTACACCGCCCGGCTCCTGGACGCGCCCGAGTTCAAGGCCCTCTTCGACGAGTCGGACTCCAGCCTCGGCGTCATCACCTCGGAATGGTTCCACCGCAGCGTCATCCGGCAGGATCCGCGCTACGAGCCGGAGAGGTACCGCCGGCTGGCCGTGTCGGTGCGGGACGCCGGGGAGGGCGAGGCGCTCGTCCGGTTCTTCACGCACGCCGAGGCGACGGCCGTCAGGCGGGCCGTCCCGTCCCTGCCGTGGTGGCCCGCCACGCCGCCGCGGCCGGTGCGGGCCGCGGCGGCGCTGGCGGCGGTGGCCGTCCCGCTGGCCGTGGCCCCGGGCGAGAACACGCCCGCGACCTGCGACAACCCACCCGTCCAGATCCGGGTGCGAGTGTCCGCGGAGAAGGAGGCGCTGATCCGCGATCTCGCCCTGCGGTTCGAGGACGACACCCGCGACGCGGACGGCTGCCGCATGGCCGACGTGAACGTGGTCGCCGGCTCGTACCCGGGCGGCGCGCGGGAGGCGCTGCGGCAGGGCTGGCTGACCCGCGACCCGCGCGAGATGCTGGACGAGGCGGACGTCTGGCTGCCCGACTCGTCGCTGGAGGTCGAGCAGGTCCGCGAGGCGCTGCGGGAGAACCGGATCGGCACCGTGCGGCTGGAGGCCGAACGGTCGATCACCACGTCCCGGCTGGTGCTGGCGGTGCCCGCGCGGATGGCCCGCGAGCTGTCGCTCAGCGGCTCCACCACCACCTGGAAGGACGCGCTCACCTGGCCGGGCAGGGGGTACGCGTTCGGCCGCGCGGCGCCGCGCTCGTCCAGCACCGGGCTCGCGGCGACCGTGGCGCTCTACCAGGCCGCGCTCGGCCAGAAGGTGCTGAACGAGGCCGCGCTGACGCGGGGGGACGCGGCCGGGCGGCTGCACGCGGTGGAGCAGTCGATCGCCCGTGAGGAGGACGAGCCGGGCAAACTCCTGTGCGCGATGCGTGGATCGTCCCAAAGCGACGCCCAAGGCACCATCCCGCCGCCGGCCGGAGCTCCACAGACCGGGGCGCCGGAGACGGGCGCGCCGCAGACCGGCGTGCCGCAGATCGGCACCGCCCCGCGGCAGGACGCGCGAACGGCGGGCGATCTGCGGCGCACCGCGTTATTCGTGTCGGAGAAGTCGCTCATCGACTACCACTTCGGCGCGCCGCTGGGCGGCGGCGAGGCCGGAGGCGCTTGCGGTGACCCGTCCCGGCAGCCCGAGCTGCTCCCGTTCTACGCCGAGGACGGCATGCCCGAACTCGACCACCCCTTCGTCGTGATCACGCGGACCCCGCCGCCGGCCCCGTCCCGCCGCCGGATCATCGACGCCTTCCAGGCGTACCTGCTGCGTCCCGAGGCGCGCGAGCGCTTCAAGGAGCAGGGCTACCGGGACGACACGGGCAACACGACCACCCGCTGGGACGCCATCCCGTCCGTGGTCGGCGCCGTGAACCTGGCCGGCCGGTACCATGACGGGCCGCTGCTGGACGCCTGGAACAAGGCCCGCAAGTCGGCGCAGGTGCTGTTCGCCGTCGACGTCTCCGAGCGGATGGCCGCGCCGTTCCCGTACATCAAGGGCACCCGCGTGGCGGCCGCCGCCGACGCGATCGGGCTGGCGCGCCGGCTCATGGGCGCCCGCGACCAGATCGGACTCTGGCGGTTCGCGGAGGACGTGGACCGGCGTTCCCTCGTCCCGGTCGGCCCTCCCGACTCCGGGCGCATCGCCGACCTGACCAGGCGGCTGGAGGGCCTGCGCCCGTCCGAGGGCGAGCCCGACCTGTACGCGGCCATCCGCGCCGCCGTACGGGAGATGCGTTCCCGCGGCGGCACGGCCCCGGACGAGACCACCCGTGCCGTCATCGTCCTCGCCCACGGCGCCGACGCCGGCGGCGACGCCTCCGAGGCCGCGGCGCTCGCCGACGACCTGTCCACCGGCACCCCGGTCCGGCTGTACGTGATCGCGTTCCACCCCGAGAGCTGCGCGGCGGGGCTCGACCAGGTCACCCAGGCCGCCGGCGGCGCCTGCTACGAGATCGACGGCATGACCACGATGCGCCGCGCCCTGGACGGCATCGCCGCCGGCCTCTGGGGCACCCCGCCCTGATCCCCGACCCATCCCGGCACCACGAGGACCGCACATGCCCCGACCACCCTGGCTCGCCGCGCTGATCGCCGCGCTCGTGGCGGCGCCGGTCGCCGCGTGCTCGCTCGGCGCGGACGTCCCGATGGACGGCACCGGCCCGATCTACTTCGCCGACGGCCACGACACCAGCCGCGGCTCCCAGATCAGGCGCCTGGTCGAGGAGTGGAACCGCCGCCATCCCGGTGAACGGGTCGAGCACGTCGAGCTCGCCGAGTCCACCACCGACGTGCGCGCGCAGATGATGACGCACGCGCAGGACGCCGCCTCGGTGGACGCCTCCGCCGCCCTCGGCCCGGTCTGCTACGACGTCATCACGGTCGATGTGGTGTGGACGGCCGAGTTCGCGCGCTGGGGTCACATCCTGCCCCTGGACGAGGACGACGTCGACCACGACGCGTTCCTGCGCAAGCCGATCGACAGCGGCCGCTACGGCGGCAGGCTGTACGCCGTGCCGCTGCGCGCGGACGTGGGCCTCCTCTACTACCGCAAGGACGCCCTCGGCACCGCGCCCGTCCCCAGGACCTGGGAGCAGCTGAGAAACCAGGCCCGCACCATCGCGCCCGCCCACAATCTGCAGGGGTACGTCACGCAGCTCGACCGGTACGAAGGCTTCACCGTCAACGTCATGGAGTCGATCTGGGACACGGGCGGCACCATCCTGGGTGCGGACGGCGAGGTCACCGGATCCCGTGAGGGCATCGCCCGCGGCTTCGGACGGCTCGTCCAGGGCGTGCGGGAAGGCTGGATCCCCGCGAAGACCACCGACTTCAACGAGGAGGGCACCCGCAGCGAGTTCCAGGACGGCCGTGCCCTGTTCATGCGCAACTGGACGTACGCCTACGAACTGCTGAGCGCGGAGAACTCCTACGTCGCGGGCAAGTTCGACGTCGCCCGGCTGCCGACGCCCTCGGCCCTGGGCGGCTGGAATCTCGCCATCTCCAAGTGCTCGCAGCACCGCGCCACCGCACTGCGCTTCCTCCGCTACCTCTCCAGCGAGGAGAGCGAGCGCGTCCTCTTCAGCGGCGCCGGGTTCGCGCCCAGCCGCAAGGCCCTCTACGAAGACCCGGCCCTTCAGGCCGCGCACCCACACCTGCGCATCATCCGTGACGCCATCGAGGACTCCAGGAACCGCGGTCCGAGCCCCTACTACCACCGGGTCTCCGGCGTCTTCCAGTCCAACCTCCATGACGCCCTCATCCGCCCCACCGACCTGGGACCGCGGCTGGACGACCTCACGACGGAACTGCACCACGCCGCCGAAGGCCGCTGACCTCTTACGCGCTCTACAGGGCGCGGTGGAGGACTTCGGCGAGGTGGAGGGCGCGGGCACCCGTGCCTTGGGCGATCTGCGTCCGGCAGGAGAAGCCATCGGCAAGCACCAGGTCGTCGTCACCGGCGGCGCGCACCTTGGGATACAGCTCGCGCTCCGCGCACGCCTGGGAGACATCCCAGTGGCCGGGCTCGAAACCGAAATTGCCGGCCAGGCCGCAGCAGCCCGCCCCGATCACGTCCGGCGCGACCCCCAGGCGTTCCAGGACGGCGCGGTCAGGGTCGTAGGAACCCTTCGCCTCCTGGTGGCAATGGACTTGGGCGACGGCGTCGGCGTCCAGGCGCTTGAAGGGCCACTCGTCGCCTTCGCCGTCGTGGGAGATGACGAGTTCCGCGAGGGTCACGGTGCCGGCGCTGAGTCGCTTGGCGCGCGGGTCGTCCGGGAGCAGCTCGGTGGCCTCGTCGCGGAGCATGACCGTGCAGGACGGTTCGAGCCCGATGATGGGGAGCCCCGCGTTCAGGGCCGGTTCCAGGATGTCCAGGGTGCGCTTCAGGACGCGCTGGGTCACCTTGAGCTGACCTGTGGAGTGCCAGGTGAGGCCGCAGCAGACCCGTCCGGGCGGCATCAGGACCTCGTAGCCCAGGGCCTCAAGCACGTGGACTGCCGCTCTGCCTACGTGCGGCTGGTGGAAGTTGGTGAAGGTGTCCGGCCACAGCACCACCTTGCCCGTACGGCCGGACCGGCTGGGCCTCCGCTGACCCGGCCGCCCTCGGAACCAGTCTCGGAGCGGCTCCTCGGCGAACCGGATCATGTCCCTGCGCGGCTCCACTCCCGCCAGCTTCTTGGCCGCCGCCGCGACCGGACGTAGGCCGAGCGCCGCGTTCGCCGCACGCGCCAAGCCCGGTGCCCCGGTCACCATGCGCGACCACAGCGGCAGCCAGCCCATCGAGTAGTGCGCCAGGGGACGAAGGCGTCCCGCATAGTGCCGGTGCAGGAACTCCGCCTTGTAGGTGGCCATGTCCACGTTCACCGGGCAGTCGCTGGCACATGCCTTGCACGACAGGCACAGGTCCAGGGCGTCATGGACTTCCTTGGAACGCCACCCGTCCACCAGGCTTTCCCCGCGCAGCATCTCGGCCAGGACGCGGGCGCGGCCCCGCGTGGAGTGCACCTCGTCCCGGGTCACCTTGAACGAAGGGCACATCGCGCCTGTTTCGAGGTTGCGGCATGCGCCGACGCCCACGCAGCGGTGAACGGCGGCCGCGAATGAACCGCCGTCGCGGCTGAGGGCGTGCACGGGGGTGACCGACAGGGTGTCCCGTCCGGGTCCAGGCCGCAGGTCGGCGTCCATGGGAGCGGGGTCCACCATCACGCCCGGGTTGAACCTGCCTTCAGGGTCGAAGACGGCTTTGAACGTCCCGAAGGCTTTCATCAGTTCGGGCGAGTACATCTTGGGCAACAGCTCCGAGCGTGCCCGTCCGTCGCCATGCTCGCCCGAGATGGAACCGCCGTAGG
This sequence comes from Actinomadura sp. SCN-SB, assembly GCF_043906805.1. Lineage (NCBI taxonomy): Bacteria > Bacillati > Actinomycetota > Actinomycetes > Streptosporangiales > Thermomonosporaceae > Actinomadura > Actinomadura sp. SCN-SB. The sequence continues at coordinate 59,184 of NZ_JBIMPP010000007.1, forward strand.
TGAGGACCAGATCCGTGGCCGCCTCCATGAAGTCCCGGTAGCGGGCCACACCGCGTGGCTCGTCCAAGCCGAAGTCCACGCGGAGATGAAGGCACCCCTCGCCGAAGTGGCCGTAGGGGACACCGCGGAAACCCTGCTCTCGCATCAGCGCGTACAGGCCGCGCAGGTAGTCGGCCAGGCGATCGGCCGGTACCGCCGAGTCCTCCCAGCCCGGCCACGCCTCACCGCCATCGGGGAGGCGCGTGACGATTCCCGCACCCGCCTCACGGATCCACCACAACGCCCTCATGCGCGCGGGCTCGTCCACCACGACGGCCGTCGCGCCAGGGAAACGGCCCCGCACGGCCTCCACGAGCCCATGCGCCGCCTCCTGCGCGGACGCGACGGAATCGCCGCCGACCTCGCAGTACAGCCAGCCTCCCCCTTCAGGGAGATCCGCCCCCGCTTTGGAACGTCCAGGCTGAGCGCGCAACGCGGTAAGGAGATCGGACGCCATGCCCTCCACGGTGAGCGCTCCCGCCCTGGCGGCGAAGGGCGCGAGCTCGGCCGCTATGTAGACGTCCGGGAATCCCATGACGGCCAGCGCACGCGCCTTCGGCACCGGGACGAGCCGTACGGTCGCCTCGGTGAGAAGGCCGCACGTGCCCTCGCTTCCCACCAGCGCCTTCGCCACGTCGAAGCCGTTCTCGGGCAGAAGGTGGTGCAGCCCGTACCCGGCCACCTGCCGGCTGAACCGGCCCAGCTCTGTCCGGAACGGGCTCAGGTGCGCGTCCCGTAGCCGGGTCAGCTCCGCGTCTACCCGGGGATCGCCGCTGGTGCCGCGTCCTGCGGCCAGTTCGCGTCCGCCCGGCAGCAGCAGCCTGAGCGCCTGCACGTTGTCGGACGTGATACCCCACGCAACGCTGTGCGACCCGCACGCGTTGTTGCCGATCATCCCGCCGATCGTGCAGCGCGAATGGCTGGAGGGGTCGGGCCCGAACGTGAGCCCGTACCGTCCCGCCGCGGCACGCAGGTCGTCCAGGATCACGCCCGGCTGCACCACCGCCGTGCGGGACTCCGGGTCGATCGACAGAATCCGGTTGAACCGGCGCGAGGTGTCGACCACGATGCCGGGGCCGACCGAGTTGCCCGCGATGGACGTGCCGCCGCCACGGGCCGTGACCGGCAGCCCCTCGGCCGCCGCCAGCTCCACCACCCGCGCGAGATCCTCGGCGGACCGGACCTCGGCCACCGCCACCGGCACCTTCCGGTAGACCGACGCGTCCGACGAGTACGCCGTACGGGCGGTCAGATCGGTGCGGAACACCCCGGGCAACGCCGCCGACAGCCGTTCCCCGGCCCTGGATGACATCGCCCGGCCTGCTCCCACAACGGTCGCCCCTCCCCTGGTCGCGTTTCCGCGCCCCTCCACGGTCAGGACCAGGCTAGAGGCACCACCGCCCCGTCCCGCGAGCGCCCTCGCGGGCGGGCCATGCGGCCGATGTCCCCACAGCCATTCCCGGCGGTCAATCCAACGCACCGGAATGGACACACACTCCCCAATGATCACTCAAAGTGAAAATGCGACCACCACGTTGTTCCGCTCCATGGACCATCGGGGGTGTCATCGGACGGCGTTGGGCGTCACCGGACTCAACGGCGGTCCGCCACGCCGTCCACGATGCGCCTCAGGAACGCGCGCCACTCGACGGAATCGAGAACGATCATGCCACCGGACGGATCGTGCGAGTCCCGGACCAACACCGACCGATCCACCGCCGCCACCTCGACGCAATCCTGATCCTGACCCTCACCGCTCGCGCTGCTCTTGCGCCAGTTCAGCGCGACCCCCCGATTCGTCCGGTCCAGCATCCGGCACCCTCCATCCGTTGCCGGCGGGGCCTGTTTCACCGTCGATCGGGCCAGGACACCCGCCGGGCCGAGCCAAGCAGGGCATAACTAACCACGACCTTGTGGAAATTTTCCCGTTCATGAGTCTAAACGGTCCGGGTTATCCCGCCTACTCCGGAAGCACAAGATCAGCTCATGCGATATATGGCCTGCTCGCCTTGGGGATACCGGTCGAGGGGGTCACCTCCATTGGGATTCGGGTCGAGGAAGGGACGGGCGGCACGGGCCGGCACAGGTCCGGCACGGACCGGCCGCCGGCTCATCAGTTCATCAGCTCCTCGGCGACCTGGCGCATCAGCGCGATCGACTCCTCCTGGGGCAGCGCCTCCTCCAGCAGGGTCTCGAAATCGTCGCGGAAATCGGCGATCCGTTCGTCGTCCCCGGTCATCAGGGCGCTCGGCCCCATCATGCCCTCCATGTAGAGGACGTCGCCGAGCCCGCCGTCGAACTCCAGCAGGGTGAACGGCCCGTACACGCCCAGATGGGCGCCGGCGCTGAAGGGGATCACCCGCACGGTCAGCTCGTCCCGCTGTTCCGCCTGGTCGGCGATGGACGTCAGCTGCCTTGGCATGATGCCCGGATCGGTCTTGACGCCGACATGGCGGCGGATGACCGCCTCGTCGAGGATGTAGTACTGCCGCGGCGGGTTCTCGCGTTTGGCCATCTCCTCCTGCCGCTGGAGGCGCAGCCGCACCGCGCGGGCGCGCACCATCTCGCTCGCCCGGCCGGTGACGAAGTACTCCGCGTATTCGCGGGTCTGGAGCAGCCCGGGGACGATGGTGTTGTGGAAGTGCCGGATGTAGGAGGCGCCGGAGGCGTATCCGATGAAGGAGAGGAAGACATCGCTGACCTGCCCTTTGTAGGCGTCCCACCACGCCGTCGCGCGAGCGCCGCGCGCGAGGGCCTGGAGCCGCTCCTGGCGGCTCTCGGAGGTCACGCCGTAGACCATCAGCAGCGCCTGGAGGTCGGTGCGGGTGATGGCGTTCTTTCCCCCCTCCACCCGGATGAGCTTGGACGGCGACCACTCAAGGGCAGCGGCGACCTGCTCTTGGGTCATCCCCTTCTCTTTGCGGAGCCGGATGAGTTCGCTTCGCAGCAGGGCGCTTTCGACGACGGGCCCCTGATCACTAACCATCTTCGCTCACTCTATGTAGTCGGTGTCATCGACCGACCTGCCACCTGCAACTTGCCACCTGGCAGACGGACATCGGCCACAACAGGGGCTGCCAGACCGTCATCTGCGCAACTCGACCTTGCCATAACACGGAGGTGCAGGTTCCGGGGGCGCAAGTCGCGAATCCAGCGTGCAGGTTGCTGCATGTCGGCCTTCTATGTTGTAGCGTGCTAGATAGCAGATTAGCAGGGACCGGACCGGCACCGAGCGAAGAGCCAGCCGAAACAGGGAAAGATCTTGAAGCTCGGTCATGGCGGGGAGTGGCTCCCGGGCCCGCGCCCCGCGTCCGAAGCCGGCGGCGGTACCGGTCATGCGAATCAGGAGGCACGTCCAGACCACGAAGAACACCGGAATACCGGCATTTCACCACAAATAAATAGAGTCGCCCTCGCTCCCCTTCAATCCCCGGTAGCCAGCCAAGCGGATCGAAGGAAAGGGAGGGCGACCCCCACGGGCCCGTTAAGACCGTTGACCGGCCATCGGCCTCGCCCCCGGAACCACCAGGGAAAGCCCTGGATCACCGCCGGGACATAGGCCGCTGACCTGGATAAACGGCCCTATCGGACTCACCAAGTCTAACCGCGGCGTGCGGTGCAGGCTATAGGTGACCGCGACTTCCGATCGGCCCGCCGCCCCGACCGGGCGGCCCGAGGACCGGCGGCCACAGCGCCGGAGAAGTCGCGCTGGGATAAGGGGTTGCTGACATGTACCTCGACATGCGCACAAACCATAATCCAGCCCCGAACGGCGGTATAAACCCCGCAGACCCCGTTCGCACGATCGGTTCCATCCCCGGCCGCTCCACCTCCGGCCGCCGACCCGCGCGGAAGGGAGTCCTGTGATCATCGAACCGGCGCACCGCGATGGCCACGACCCGGACCGCCTGGGCCAGGCGACCGGCCGACCCGGCCGGCTCGACCTACCCGCACGACCCGAGCACCTCGAACGCTCCGGCCACTCCGAGCGATCCGAGCGATCCGGCCGTTCCGGGCGTCCTCCGGAAGGAGCCGAGGGCTCCGCCCGGCAGGCGCACGGGCCGTGGGAAGACGGACGCCCGCCCGCGATGCCCGGAGTGCCGGTCAAGCCCGCGCAGTCCGTCCCGATGGCTCCCGGCGGCCTTCCGAGCGGCGACTGGGGCCACCTGCCCGGCCACGGTGGGCGGCGGATCCCTCGGCGGTTCGGCAGGCGCGCGCACCCGTCCCAGCCGACCCGTGAGGCGCTGGGCGCGTACTGCCCTTCGATCCAGCACGCGCCGCACCCGTCAGCGCAATCTTCTATGCACGCGCCCACTCCGCCTTTGCACGCGCCGACCGGCGGGTTCTGGAACGCCCTCACCCCGGAGGAGAGGCAGGCCCTCACCTTGGGCGCCAGCGCCTCTCTCTACCCGATGGGGGCGGTGCTCTGGGAGGAGGGCGACGTCGCCGACCACCTGGTCGTGATCGTGTCCGGTTATGTGCGGGTGAGCGTGGTCCGGGACGGGCGGGAGCGCATCATCGCCTTCCGCGGCCCCGGCGACATCATCGGCGAGCGCGCCGCCCTGATGCTGCGGCAGCGCTCGGCCACCATCGTCGCGCTCGACACGGTCAGCACCCTGCGCCTGACCACGGCGCAGTTCGCGGCGTTCCTCTCGCGCCACCCCCGCGTGGTGGCCGTCATGGAGAGGGAACTCTACGAACGGATGACCCAGTCCGGCGACGTCGCCTTCCCGCCCGACGTGGTCGTCACCGCCTCCTACGTGCCCACCACCACTCCGGTCGAGCACGGCGGCGCCCACCGTCCGACAGGACGCGAGACGCCGGGCATGCCCACCGTGCCGACCATGCCCGCCGTACATCAGACGCTCGCGGCCAACTGGAAGCGGCCGGCGCCCATGGCGGACGCCCTCGTTCCGTCCCGTGCCTGGGCCGGGCAGAACTGCTCCATCGTGTTCGTCGACATCGCCGGGTTCAGCGGCCCGCACCGCAACGACGACGACCGGCTCGCCATCCGCGGGACGATGTACGAGCTGCTGCGCGACGCCTTCGAACATTCACAGGTCCCCTGGGACGCCTGCCACCGCGAAGACCGCGGCGACGGTGCCCTGATCGTCGTGCCGCCCGAGGTGCCGACCCGTGCCGTGGTCGACCCGCTGCTGGCCCGGCTCGCGGCCGGCCTGCGCGCCCACAACCGCCGGTCCAGCGCCGCCGTCCGCATCCAGCTACGGCTCGCCCTGCACGTCGGCCCCGTCACCCAGGACGACGAGGGCGTCTCCAGCTCGGCCGTCATCCACACCGCCCGGCTGCTGGACGCTCCCGTGTTCAAGGACTGGCTCGCCACGACCCAGTCCGACCTCGGCATCATCACCTCGACCTTCGTCTACGAGAACGTGATCGCCGACGCTCCCGGGTACGTCATCCCGGCCACGTACCAGAAGGTGACCTGCACCGTGAAGGAATCCCACCTGACCGGCTGGATGCACCTGTCCGCCGCGACCGCTCCTCCGGACGCCGCCTGAACGCGGCGTCCGGCCGGCCCCGCCCGCGCGTCCATGGATCAGGTGACGCGGGGGATGCGGAGGACGAAACGCGCGCCGCGGGGACTGTCCTCGATGGTCAGCGTGCCGTTGTGCACGTTGGCGATCTCACGGGCCATGGGCAGGCCGAGACCCGTGCCCTCCGGGTCGCGCTCCCGGCTCGCCTTGAGACGGGAGAAACGCTGGAACACCAGCTCGCGGTGCTCCGGAGGGATGCCCTGCCCGTCGTCGAGCACCTCCATGACCGCCGTGTCGCCCTCCGCGCGCACCGTGACGGTGATCTCCTCCTCGGCGTGCCGTTCGGCGTTATCCAGGAGGTTGGACAGCAGGCGTGACAGCCGCAGCCGGTCACCGCGCACCCGCACGTCCCCCTCCAGCCGCGGGACGATCCGCTTCATGCCCCCCTGGCGGTCCTCCAGGTCGGAGCCGACCAGTTCCGCAAGATCGATCACCTCGCCGGCCTTGTCCGGGGACTCCGCGTCCAGCCTGGCCAGTTCGAGCAGGTCGGTGACGATGGCCTGCAACCGCTCCAGGTTCTCCAGTACCGATCGGCCGACCTGCGGCCAGTCCGACTCCTCGGGGAACAGCAGCGCCTCCTCCAGACGCGTGCGCGCCGCCGTGATCGGATTGCGCAGGTCGTGCGACGCCTCGGAGGTGAAGCGCCGCTGCCGCTCCAAGGCCGCGTCCAGCCGGTCCAGGGTGGCGTTGGCCGTCTCGGCCAGCAACCGGATCTCGTCCCGGCACTCCGGCACGGGCACGCGGCGCCCCGACTCGGTCGCGGTGATCTCCGCGAGCTCCGCCCTGATGGCGTCCACCGGCGCCAGCGTCCGGTCGACCGTCCGCCACGTCCGCGCCCCCGCCAGCAGGCCGATCAGCACCGCCGTGGCGAGCAGGAACGTGCTGACCTCGTCGCTGACGAACCAGGGCACGCTCCGGTTCGCCACGTACACCAGCCAGTCGCCGCCGGGCTGGTAGACGCGGAAGACGCGCACCCGCATCCGGCCTTTGGGCCCGGGAAGGTCCTCGACCTCCCGAGCGATGGACATCGTCTCCTCTGAGGGCCGGAAGGTCGCCATCCGCGGCAACCCCGCCATGTTCGGGGTCGCGGCGATCACGGCTCCCCGCTCGTCCAGCACCTGCGCGGCCAGGTTCCCGCCGTCCGGCAGCCGCGGCGGAAGCCGGTTCCTCTTGATCAGATGGATGTAGCGGAACCCGGCACCGGTGGTCTGGATCTGGTGGTACTCGGCCACCTGATGCCGGATCGAGAACAGCAGCACCGCGAACATCCCCATGGCGACCAGTGCCGTCACGGCACCGGCCTTCATGGCCATGCGAGCCCGTAGCGACCTTGCGCGTCCGCCGATCAACCGTCCCCCCACCGGTGAGGTAACCACCTCGGGCGCGGCTCCGGGGTCGGGCGACGGGAGGCGATCGGCCAAGATCACCCAAAAACTCGGCCATCCGGCGGGGGGCGGGACGGCCGGGTCAGACGAGGGCGGTGCCGATCAGGCCCTCCCTGGTGACCAGGCCGGTCAGCCGCTCCTCGTCCAAATCCTCGGTGCCGTCCGGGCGGCGCGGCAGGACCATGTAGCGCGCCTCGGACGTGGAGTCCCAGACCGCGATCTCCACCTCGCCGGGCAGTTCGAGCCCGAACTCGGCGAGCACGGCACGCGGCTCCCGGACGACCCTCGACCGGTAGGCGTGACTCTTGTACCAGGACGGGGACGGGCCCAGCAGCGACAGCGGGTAGCACGAGCACAGCGTGCAGACGATCACGTTGTGGGTGTCCCGGGTGTTCTCCACGACCTGGAGGCGGTACCCCTGCCGGGCCGGGTCGCCCGGGGCGAGCCCGAGCTCGGCCACGGCCGCGTTCCCGTCCGCGAGCAGCAGTTCACGGAACGCCGGATCGGTCCAGGCCCGCGCCGCCAGCCGCGCCCCGTTCAGCGGCGAGGCGCGCTCCAGGAAGGTCCGCAGGAAGGAGTCCAGCTCCTCGTCCGTCGTCAGCCCGGCGGCGATCACCCGTTCCTCCAGCCGCCGCACCCGCGCGGCCACCGGCAGATCGGTGTGGGAGGCATGGTCGTGGGAGGCGGGGTCGTCAGCATGGCTCAAGGTAGGACTCCCAAAGGTCGACGGCCACGGTGTGCGTACCGGACCCCCACAGGTCGCGGGCCGCGAACCGGACGACATAGACGGTCTCGACGCGCGGCGGATCGATGCCGCGCGCCGTGTCGTCCGGCAGCGCGAACGCCCCGTGGGACAGGACGATCTCGCCCTGCTGCCCGCGCACGTACCGGGGCGCCCTGGTGTGGTGGTCGGGATCGACGGTGCGCACGCGCACCCGATCGCCCACCTCGTACGCCGCGGGCGCCGTACGGTCAGCCAAGGCCCTTCTCCTCCAGCAACGACTCCATGGCCATCAGCCACCGCTCGTAGTACGACGACTCCAGGTAGGTCTCCGGTGGCAGGTTCTCGATGGCGTCGCGGAACTCGTCCACGGTGAACGCACCGGCGCGCAGGAGCGCGGAGCTCATGGCGAACACGCGCGCCTCCCAGTCGGCGTGGAAGGGAGGCTCGTCCCCTACGACGACCGGCACGGGCCCGAAGCCCTGCTGGCCTCCCATGTCGTGGACTCGGCTCATGCGTCCGACGCTAGACCGCGCCGGGCGTCCGGCAAAGACCCATACCGGGCGGCGCCGGTCAGTCGTCCATGACGTCGTCGAGCACGTCCGGCCTGTTGGTGATGACGCCGTCCACACCGGCGGCGATGACGCGGCGCATCGCGGCGGCGCTGTCGACCGTCCAGGTGAACACCTCCATCCCCAGGTCGTGGACGGCGTCGACGTAGTCCTCGTCCACGGCGCTCTGCGGCGGGTTGATCAGATCGACGAACCGCGCCCGCTCCGGCAGGTCCGCGACCGGGGGCGCGCCGAGCAGGCCGAGCGGCACATCCGGCATGATCTCGTCGAACCGGCGCAGCGAGCCGGCCGCGAAGGACTGCACGACCAGCTCGGACGGGCTCAGCCAGGACGGGTGCCGCCGCAGCTCGTCCGCGATCCGCCGTTCGATGCCCGGGTAACGCTCGGGCGCCTTGATCTCCAGCAGCAGGCCGAGATCGGTGTCCCGGATCGCGCTCAGCGCCTCGCGCAGGGTGGGGACGCGCTCGCCCTCGTACCGATCCCCGAACCACGAACCGGCGTCCAGCTCGCGGATCTCCTCAAGCGTGAACGACGAGACGTCCCACGGGGACCGGTCCGGGTAGACCGACTCGGCGTCGGTCGTGCGGGCCAGCGTGACGTCGTGCATGAGCACCAGCTGGTGGTCCTTGGTCTCCTGAACGTCGATCTCGACCATGTCGGCGTCATGGACGTCCGCCAGCCTGAGCGCGGCGATGGTGTTCTCCGGCGCGTGGGCGGACGCGCCGCGGTGCGCGATGTTGACGACCTCCTCGTCCCAGGACAGGGCCGCCGCGACGGACGTCGACGCGGCGGGCGCGATCAGCATCATCGTGGCGGCGGCGAGCACGGCGACCGCGAGTCCGAGCCGTCCGAACATAGCCACCTCTTATGGCCAGGTACATGGCTATCCACTCTTCGTGCAGAGAACAATGCACAGAGTAATGAAATGGCGGGGATCAGAGCCATGACCACGACGCCCAAACTCGTGTTACTGCTGAACCTCGGCGTCGGCGTCCACCTCGGGGGCCGGGTTGGGCGGAGTGGCCTCACGCGCGCTGCGAATGATCCTCGGCACCGGGATGGACGGCGGGATCAGCCGTGGACGCCGGATACGCGGCCGGCGCGGCAACCTCAGGCGGCGCGCGGCCGACACCGCCGCCTCCGGGACCCCGTACACGACCGGCGGCGACACGCCGACCGTCTCCGCCACGGTCGTCGGACGCGGCGTGACCAGGTGGGTCGGACGGCGGCGTCCCCGTAACGCGACGGGCCTGCCGACCGCCCACGCCGCCGCCTCGCCCGCATGGGCCCGCTCATGGACCGTGCCCGACGCCAGCACCCGTCCCGGCGAGACCTTCGCCAGATCGCTCAGCCGGGAGGCCTCGTTCACCGGATCACCGATCACCGTGTACTCGAACCGCCGCTCGGCACCGATATAGCCGGCGACCACCGGCCCCGCCGACACGCCGATCCCCGCGTCCAACTGCGGCACCTCCGCGCGCAGCCGCCGCGCCAGCTCACGCGCGGCGCCCAGCGCGCTGCCCGCGGCGTCGTCCATCTCGGCGGGCGCACCGAAGATCGCCAGCGCGGCGTCGCCCTCGAACTTGTTGATCCAGCCGCCGTGCGCGGCCACCACGTCCACCACGACGCCGAAGAACCGGTTGAGCAGGCCCACGACCTCGTCCGGCGCGCGCGTCTCCGCCAGCCTTGTCGACCCGGTCAGATCGACGAACAGCACCGCCACCTCGCGGGTCTCCCCGCCGAGCTCGATGTCGCCGCGCTCGATCGCCAGCCCCGCGACCTCCTCGCCCACATGCCGTCCGAAGAGATCCCGCAGCCGCTCGTGCTCGCGCAGCCCGGCCACCATGTGGTTGAAGCCGACCTGGAGCCGTCCGACCTCGCCTGCGTCGTACACCGGGACCTCGGCGCGCAGATCACCCCGCTGCACCCGGCTCATGCCCTTGCGCACCGACTTGATCGGGTCCGCGATCGCCCGGGTCGCCATGTACGTCACCTGGAGCCCGACGATCAGCGCCGCCCCGCCCAGCCCCAGGATCGTCACGGCTAACTGCGTGGTGTCGATCCCCGGCGCGACCAGCGCCGCGACCGCCACGCAGATGAGCCCGAACACCGGGATGGCGGTCCCCAGCGCCCAGGCGAGCATCACCCGCGTCGTGACGCCGGGCAGCATGATCCCGCGCGGCCGCCCGTTCGGCTGCCCGCTGGCCAGCACCAGGGACGCCGCCGGACGCAGCACCCATTCCGACAGCAGGTAGACGATCGTGCACGTGGTCATCGCGCCCAGCAGGCAGGTCAGCCCGGTCTTCACCGCCAGCCGCGCACTGAACATCAGCAGATCGAGCACCGCCCACCCGGCGGCCCCGACCACCCACAGCCCCCCGACCAGCAGCGCCAGCCGGAACGGCCCGAGCAGAACCGCACGACGCTGCGTCTCGTCCGGTACGCCCCCCATCCGCGCGAGCCGTACGACGGGACGCCACAGACGCAACCCCAGCAGCAACGCGATCGGCCCCGCCACCAGCGGATAGCTGAAGAACGCCAGCGTGTTCACCTGGCGCACCCGATCCACGTCCGCCAGCGGAGGATCCGGCACCACGAACGTGGCGAACAACAGCACCACGCCCCCACCGCCGACGTTCGCGACCACCACGACGACGAACAGCACCCACCGGACCCGCAGCTCCAGACGCGACCGCGGCTTCCCGAGAACGTCCAGCCGGGCACCGATGCTGCGCGCCATCGCTCTGCCCGTCACCTGTGTCTCCAGCCCTCAGGGGGTCTGCGGACGCTCTCACTTTAGAGCGCCGCACCTCCGGAACACATGAGGATCACCGTACTATGTCGGTCGCCACAGGCACACGCGCATCACCTTCCGGTAACGCCGGAATGCCACTTTCCCCATCACCGCAGCTCAACCCCCTGTTTACCGCCCCGGGAAAACCACCCCCCACCTTTTAACAAACCGTGCCCACCCCCAAAATCCACCCCCAATACAGAACAACCGGCCCACCCTCCGCCCCCTCATACGCCCCACCCGTATCCGTTAACGAGTTGGCGCCGCCCTCGGCCATCGCGTATGCTTCCGGAGGTCGCCAAGAACCGGCCCAGCCCCGGTCGGGCGCACCCGTCCCGAGCGAGTAAGCTCGGACCAACGAGGTCCTGTGGAGCAGTTAGGAGTGCTCGCCACCCTGTCAAGGTGGAGGCCGCGGGTTCAAATCCCGTCAGGACCGCCAGACGCCAACCAGCGTCCTGGGCAGGTAGCTCAGTCGGTACGAGCGTCCGCCTGAAAAGCGGAAGGTCGGCGGTTCGACCCCGCCCCTGCCCACACCCGTAAGCATCATAAAGAGGCCCCCGACCAGCGCATACGCGGTCGGGGGCTTCTCTCGTGCTGTTTGGCCGTCACCGGCTCACGGCGGTTGATCGTGCCCAATACGCTGCAAGTGGGTGCGGCTGACCCGCGTGCCGCTCCAATCGGTGAAACCGTGCACGGGCGCTCTATCGTGCGCGGTGAGAGGGAGGATTTGTCAGCCGCGTGAGGCATGTGCGAGCGCATACATCGACTGGCCGTGCGCTCACTTCCCTGGCCCATGGGACGGCATGGCGGTGTGGGCTGACCGGCGTAGCTGTTGACCGCGATCAGCATCGCGGACTCGACGCGCGACGCCCTGCGTAGGGTCCTTGAGCAGGCAAGGCGTGATTCTGTACGGTCCGCCCACCAGCGGGAAGGACACCATCACCGCCGAGCTGACCCGGCAGGACGCCCGGTTCGCGTTGCTGCCGAAGCTCAAGACCGGCACGGGACGCACCGCCGGCTATCGCCTGGTCCCGATCGACGAGCTGGCCGCGCTGCGCGTCGCTGGCCGCTTGGTCGTGGAGACCCGCCGATACGGCAACATCTACGCGGTAGACCGATCAACGCCCTCACGCAGGCCGGGCAAGTTCCAGTTATGGGCAACCTCGCCGATCTGCACCGCCTACGCGCGTCGGTCCCGCTCGACTGGACGACCGTCCTGCTCTGGATCCCACGCGAAGTGTGCGTCCAGAGGGCCGCGAACGGAGAAGACTCCGACACCGCCAAGCGCCTGATCGCATGGGACGAGACGAAAACCGACCTTGACTCCGCCAACATCCCCATGCCGCATCCACACCGACCAGACCGAGCCCGGCGAGGCCGCCCAACGCATCATCAAGGCATCTGCCTCTGCGACCTGCTGAAGAACCTGCACGCCGAACCCGGCCTGCTACTGGCGGACGACGGGAAGCTGCACGTGGCCGTCCACCGCCAGCACCTGCCGCACCGAGTTGCTCGGCTTCGGTACGGCCGTCGTGTCTCCACCCGATTGGATCTGGAGGCCACATCCTCCAGCAGGGTCACGACTTGAGGTTGGCGGTTTGGTTCAGGCGGACGTTTGGGTCTGTGGCCCGGTCGGTGGAAAGGGGAACCTGGTCGGCGATGAGGTGTCGTGCGTCCCTCGCGGTGCGGGGGTCGTCGATGGAGAGTGCGGCGCGCAGGCGCGGGCCCTCGAACCACAGGGCCGCCCAAGGGGCCGCTCCTGCGGGGTTTCCACGCAGGACGAACGTGTCCGCCGGACGGTGATGGCCCACGTACTGGATTCGGTGTCCGAGTTGCTCCGACCAGAAGTAGGGCACCGGGTCGTAGGGCTCGGCGAGACCGAGGAGGTTGCGGGCCGCCGCTTGGCCGGAGGCCGCGGCGTGCTCCCAGTGTTCGACGCGGAGCCGGTCGCCGAACAGCCGGGAAGGCCAGCGGACGATGTCCCCGGCGGCGAAGACGCGACCCCGGCCTGCGCGGAGGGTCGCGTCGGCCTCGATGGCGCCGTCGAGGGCCGGCGGGACGCCGCTGCCGCGCAGCCAGGCGGTGGCCGGGCGTGCGCCGACCCCCATGACGACGAGATCCGCGTCGACGTGCCCGCCGGACGCCAGGTGCACGCCGCGTTCGTCGACCCGGTCGACCGGGGTGTCCAGGCGCAGGTCGATGTCGAGGTCGGCGTACCAGGGGATGAGGTGTCGAGCGAGCGCGGCGGGTAGCGCCCGCGCGAGCGGGGCGGACGCGGCGTCGATCACGGTGACCTTGAGGTTCAGCGCGGCGGCCCGGGTGGCGACCTCGTTGCCGATCCAGCCCGCGCCGACGACCGCCACGGAGGAGGCGGTGCGCAGAGCCTCCCGCAGGCGCAGCGCGTCGGACGCGGTGCGCAGCTCGTGGACGCGCGGCGACGGGTCGGCGAGCCGGACGGGGGAACTGCCCGTGGCGATGACGAGCCCGTCATAGGGTTCGGTGCCGGTCGTGGTCTCGACGGCGTCGGGGAGCAGCCGGAGGGCAGATGAGCCGGTGCGCACCTCGATGTCGTCGCTGATGCGAAGTGCGGTGTCGTCGACCGTCCCGGCGAGCAGTTCCTTTGACAGCGGCGGCCGATCGTAGGGCGGGCACGGCTCGTCGGTGAGCAGGACCAGGTCGCCGTCGTAGCCTTCGGCCCGCAGAGTGGTCGCGGCGGTGTGCCCGGCGAGGCCGCCGCCCACGACGACGATCCGGCGGAGGGCGGGCCGGTTCACGGTGTTCTCCAGGCGGCCAGGGTTCGCAGGGTGTGCTCACCCGCCGGGTCCTCGTCGGTGCAGCACGGCAGGACGGCGATCTCGTCGACGGCGTAGGACGCGAGCCGCGCGGCGACCTCCTCAGGCCCGCCGAGCGCCGCGACCGCGTGGACCAGGTCGTCCGGGACGGCGGCGAGCAGCTCGGACGGGTGGGGCCGGCTGCGTGCCAGGGCGACCACGTCGCCGAAGCCCGCCTCCTCGAACATTCGCGCGTACCCGGGTGCGGCAAGGTAGCCGACGACGGCCCGGCGGACCTGCTCACATGCCCGCGGGCCGCCGTCCACGGCCACCGGCACCCACGCCGCCACCGGAGGCGCGCCGGTGCCGGCCGCGTCGGCCTCGGCGCGCAGCCGCGCCGCGAGCCGTCCCGCCGACTCCGCCGTGACCAGGCTGACCACCATGCGGTCGGCGTGGCGGGCGGCCACGCGGATCGCCGCGGCCCCGAACGCGGCGATCGTGATGGGGGTGCGGGGCGCCGGGAGGCGCAGCCGGTAGTCCTGGACGCGGACGGTGCGGCCGTCGAAGGCCGCGCGCTCCCCGGCGAGCAGGTGCCGCAGGACCTCGGCGGATTCGGCGAGGGCCGCCGGTGGATCGCGGCGCTCGCGGCCGTGCCAGCGCTCCACGACGTGCGGGCTGGAGCTGCCGATCGCGACGCCGGCGGCACGGCCGGTCAGGTCGGCGAGGGACGCCGTCGCCATCGCGATCATCATGGGGTCGCGGACGGCGACCGGCAGCGGGCCGGGCGTCAGTGTGATCGAGGACGTCCGGGCGGCCACCGCGACCGCGAGGGCGAACGCGTCGTAGGTGGCCATCTCGCCGATCCACAGTTCCGGGAAGCCGAGGGCGTCGGCGAGGGCGGCCGTGTCCAGCGCCTCCCGCGGGGGCCTGTCCTGCCACAGCCCGAGCGATACCGTCAGCTTCGCGTTCATCGGTTGCCTTTCGATCGACGCGGCGCGCCGCGGACCTCGAGTCCGCCGTCGCTCGGCAGGATGGCACCCGTCATGAAGCCGGAGTCGCGCGGGTCGGCGAGCAGGACGTAGAGGCCGGCGTGGTCGGCGGGCTCGCTGACGAAGCCCAGCGGGATGTGCCGGCCGAGCCCGCCGACGTCGGCGTCCAGGCGCCGCTCGGCGGTGCCGAGCGCGGCCAGTCCGCCGAGCGCCGTCAGCGTCGCGCCCGGGGCCACGCCGTTCACCCGGACGTCGGGGGCCAGTTCGTGGGCGAGCTGGCGGACCAGCCCGACCACCGCGTGCTTGGACGCGACGTACAGGGCCCCGCCGCCGCCCGCGTACAGGCCGCTGGAGGAGACGGTGAAGATGAGGCTTCCGCCGCTGTCGCGCAGCGCGGGGAGCGCCGCGTTCGCGCCGAGCATGTAGCCGAGGACGTTCGTCTCGAACAGTTCGGCGAAACCGGCCATGATGCGGTCCTCGCCGAGTTCCTCGAAACGGGCCGAGTAGTCGTACACGCCCGCGTTGGCGACATAGGCGTCCAGGCGGCCGTGGACGTCGAGCGTGCGGGCCACCGAAGCGGCGTGCGCCTCGGGTGCCCTGACGTCACCGACCTCGACCGTGACCCGGTCGCCGTGGTCGCGGGTGAGCGCCTCGGCCCGGCGGGGGTCGCGTTCGAGAACACCCACGCGGGCTCCCTCGGCGACGTAGCGGTCGACGACGGCGCGGCCGATGCCGCTTCCGCCGCCGGTCACCAGCGCGACCCGGCCGTCGAGCCGTGTCGTACCTGTCGCGGTCATCTCGTGGCGTTCCCTAGAAGAAGGTGTTGATGTTCTTGGCGGGGAGGACGGCGTGCCGCAGGAGGACGAGCCGGCGGGCGATCCGCAGTTCGCCCGAGACCCGGCGCAGGACGTCCTCCCGCCGCCCGTACAGGGTCGCGGAGTCGGTGTCGCCCTGGCTCCGGTAGTTGACGATCACCGACCGGGCGAGCAGCTCGCCCGGCGTCTCCGCCAGCTCCACCTCGATGTTGGACACGACGTGCAGGTGCCGGGTCGCCGGGTCCTCCGCCCACGCGGTGGGCGCGGTGAAACGGATGACGCGGCGGCGCAGGTCCTCGATGCCGTCGTCGAAGTAGGCCATCCGGGACGGCGCGTTGGGGCCCTCCGCGTCGGACCGGCCCCGGTTCTCCACGCCGGGCACCCAGTAGTGCGCGTCCTCTGTGAAGAGGTCGAGCCATTCGGTGTACCGCTCCTCGTCGAGCAGCCGCGCCTCATAGGCGAGGAACGTCTGGACCTCCCAGTACGTCTCCATCGTGGTCATGACGCCACCTCGTCCCAGGTGCGGGCGCGGAGGAGCTGCGACCAGCGCCGGTAGAACGCCCGTTGGTTGGCGTCGTTGATCTGGCCGCGGTGCACGTTGCCGGGGAGTTCGGGGTGCTCGATCGCCGTACCGGACCCGAGGCCGTAGTACAGCCGCTGCCTCCGCGTCACCACGCCCTGGTTGGACCGGGTGGACAGCTCCCAGTTCTCGCCGTCGTCCATCTCGAAGACGCCGGACGGGGAGAAGGTCATCATGGCTCCCTTGCGCCAGGCGTCCTTCACCTCCTGCGGGGCGTTCCGGTTCACCAGGACCCAGGTGTGCAGTTCGGTGCGGTGTGGTCCCTTCGGCTGCCATGTCCGGAAGGTGTTCTGGCCGGGCAGGAACGAGAAGTTCGGGAACACGTTGACCGAGCTGATCGAGCCGACCATCCGCGCCCGCAGGGGGCCGAGCCGCTCGGCGAAGCGCTTCTCGTTGTCGCGCAGGTAGGCCATGACCAGCGGGTCGGCGAGGGTCGCGGCGTTCCCGACGCCGTCCAGGTTGAACTCCCAGCAGTGGCCGTTCACGTTGACGTGGTAGCTCTCGGCGTCTTCGGCGCCCAGTTCGGCGACGTCGCGGCCGAGCATGGCCTGCGCGCCGGACGCGTGGGTCCAGCCGGCGTGCAGCGCGTCGCCGGCGAAGTTCTCCGCCGCGATCTTCCAATTGCAGCCGAGGACGGACTTGATCGAGCCGCCCGCGAACTCCGTGCCGCCCTCGTCGTTGTCGAGCATCACGTCGAGGTAGAAGGCGAAGTCGCCGAGGTAGTCCCGCAGCGGCGGCGCGGCGGGGTCGAACGTGGCGAACACCAGCCCCTTGTAGGTGTCGAGCTGGGCGACGGGCGTGAGCCCGAGCCGGGAGCGGTCGAAGGTCGGCTCCCGGCCGAACGCCGCGGACTCGTGCACGCCGGTGAGCGCGCCGTCGAGGCCGAACGACCAGCCGTGATAGTTGCACACGAACCCGCGGGCCGTCCCCGCCTCGGCGGTGCACACGCGGTTGCCGCGGTGGGGGCAGCTGTTGAGGTAGGCGCCGATGGAGCCGTCCCGCCGCCGGACGACGAGCACGTTGTCCTCGCCCATCCAGGTGGTGAGGAAGGCCCCGGGCCTGGGCAGCTGGGACTCGTGGGCGACGAACAGCCAGCACCGGGCGAAGATCCGCTCCAGCTCCAGCTCGTAGAGGTCCCGGTCCCAGAAGACGCGGCGGTCGAGCCAGCCGTCGTCCAGGTCGTACAGCGCGAGCGGTTCGTCGTTCGGCACGCCGCTCATGCCGTCCTCCGCGCGAGGTACGCGACGACCATTCCGTCCTCGACGGCCGCTTGGTGCACGGCGAGCGGCTTGGACGCGGGGAAGCACAGGGCCTCGCCCGTGGCCAGGTCGAACTCCGCCCAGTGGACGGGGCAGACGACCCGGCCCTCCTCCAGGTCGCCCTCGCTCAGCGACGCCTCGGCATGGGTGCAGGTGTCGTCGGTGACGTGGATCGTGCCGTTCACGTTCGCGACCAGCAGCGGCCCCTCGTCGCCGACGGGGACGCGCAGCATCCGCCCGGGCGGCACGTCGTCCGCCGCGCACAGGACCGTGCGGCGTCCGGCGCTCTTGAGGTCAGCGGACATCGGCGGCCTCCAGCGGGACCAGCTCGGCGAACCCGAGACCCGTGATCCATTCCGGGACGGCCTCGTAGGCGATGACGTCCCCGCGGCAGGGACCCACGGCCGACATCGCCGCCACGAACGTGCGCACTTCGAGCGCTCCGTTCCCGGCCTGGGCCAGGATCTCGGCGTCGTCCAGGCCGGCCAGCGCGGCGGTGTCGCCGGCGGCGACGCGGTCGAGCACCATCCGGTCGAAGCCGGTGTCGACCCGGCCCATCTCGGCGGTCCCGACCCAGTGGCTGATGCCGCCGCTGCCGATGACGGCGACGCGCTCGTCGTCCCCGGCGGCCTCGACCGCCTCCCGGATCGCCTCTCCGGCGCGGGCGGCGCGGGCGAGCGGCAGCAGCGGCTCGACGCCGCAGGCGAGGTAGACGGGGATGACCGGCAGGCCGAGCGGCTCGGCGACCAGGTGGTACGGGATGACCACGGAGTGGTCCGCGGTGAACGTCGGCGCGACCGCCCAGTCGACGCCGTTCCGGTGCCCGTGCGCGGCGATGTGCCGGGCCAGCGGCGCGTTGTCCGGCAGCGGGCCGCGCGTCAGGCCGGGCAGCCGCTCGATCGGGCCGTCCAGGTCCCCGGTGGCGATGAGCAGCTGGGGCAGGCAGCCGGGGCCGAACAGAATGTAGTGGTCGGTGCCGATGATCACGACCGTGGTCGGGTCCAGCGCGGCGAGCCGCCGGGAGATCTCCCGGTACGCCTCGTGCACGCGGTCGCGCACCGGCGCGTCCGGGGCGTCCGGGTGCGTGAACATCATCGGGTCGTGGGGCAGCAGGAAGCCGCCGACGATCGCGCCCATGGTCAGTCTCCCTCCGGGTCACCGGACGCGCGGACGGGTCGCCGGGCGGGCGTCTCACCGCGCAGCCTGGCCAGGTAGGCCGGCGTGCCGCGCTCTCCCTTGGGCGCGAGCATCAGCCAGAAGCCCCATACGAGCATCGGGTTCGCGGGCAGCGCGGCGAGGCCGCGGACGTCCCGGTCGGCCAGCATCGCCGCCTCCTCCTCGGTCAGCCGGTACCGGTCGGCGAACCGGCCGGGGGATTCGATGAAGGTCTCCCGGGCGCGCCGGTCGACGTTCAGGTCGTAGAGCGCCTTCTCGACGCCGTTCAGGCTCATGGCAGCCTCCCGACGAAGTCGCGGACGAGGGCGATGAACGCGGCGGGCCGTTCGAGCTGCACCCAGTGGCCGCACCGCCCGAACACGTGGAGCTCGGAGTCCGGGATCGAGCGGGCGAGGCGCCAGCCGAGCTCCACCGGGATGACCTGGTCCTCGCGCCCGTGGACGATGAGCGTGGGCTTGCCGATCGTGCGGAGCCTGTCCTCGGGGACGCCTTTCACCGGCGTGTCCCCAGGGGCCGGTTCCGGGATCAGCTTCCGGTATGCCGCCTGGGCGCCGGGAACGGCGCTGGCCTCGTACCTCACCCGCACCATCTCGTCGGTGACCAGGTCCTTGTCGTACGGGAAGAGCCGCAGGACGGATCTCATCCGGTGCGGGTCGGGCTCGTAGTGCCAGCCCGCCCGGAGCCCCTCGGTCATCGTGAACGTGCCGGCGGGCGTGCCGAGCAGGACGAGGCCGTCCACGCGGGACGGGTCGCGCAGGGTGGCGGCCAGCGCGAGGCCGCCGCCGAAGCTGTTGCCCACGAGCACGGCGGACGGGATGTCCAGGGCGTCGAGGAACTCGAAGAGCCACCGTGTCCAGAGCTTGATCCCGTACTCGGCCCGTTCCTGGAAGACGGTCCCGCCGAACCCGGCGATGTCGGGGGCGAGCACCCGGTGGTCATCGGCGAGCGCGGGCAGCACCCCGGACCAGTTCGACCAGGCCGTCACGCCGGGGCCGGACCCGTGGAGCAGGACGACGGGCCGCCCGTCGCCGGCCTCGTGGTAGGCGGTCTGGTGCCCCGCGGCAGGGATCCGGTGCACCCGCGCGCCCTGGTCGAGGAGTCGGTCTCCCACCACGGCAACTCCCATTCATTCGATCGGTTAATCGATTTAATCGCGGACTGTACCAGCCCGGCCGCCGCGCCCGCAACGGCGGCCGATCGACCGATCGACCGGTCCGCTACCATCGGGACGTGGCACCAGAGGACACGGCACGGCGGGACCAGACCACGACGCGCAGGCGTCCGGGCCGCAGGCCCGGGCGCCGCAACGACGACTGGGAGGACAAGCGGCGCCGGATCCTCGACGTCGCCGCGGAGGTCTTCTTCGTCCGCGGCTACGACCGGGGCACGACGCAGGAGATCGCCGAGCGCGCCGGGATGAGCCAGCCGACGATCTACCACTACGTGGGCTCCAAGGAAGTCCTCATGTCGGAGATCGCCCGCCAGGTCGACCGCGACTTCACCAAGGCGCTGGACGACGCCTTCGCGGTGCCCGCCGACACGGCGACCCAGTTGCGCCGCATCATCGGCGCCTTCGTCCGCTCCCTCGCCATCAACCAGCGCACGTTCGCGGTGTACTGGAAGGAGTTCCGCGCCCTTCCGGAGGACGTCGGCCGCGAGGTCAGCGGGCACGAGCGTGACTTCGTCACCCGAGTCGAAGAGGTCGTCTCCCGCGCGCAGAAGGAGGGCGTCCTGCCGGCCGAGCACCCGACCCGGATCATCAGCGAGGGGATCCTGGGGATGATGAGCTGGATGCACTGGTGGTACAGGCCGGACGAGTTCGACCCCGATCAGGTCGCCGCCGCCTTCTGCGACCTGATCGGCCTGCCGACCGGGAACTGACGGCCCCCGCTCCCCTTCGGGCACCACCGCTGTGAACTGGGCTATTGACGTTCTATCGATAGACCGATAGAAAAAAGCACTCCGGTTGAGAGGAGTGCAGCCATGCATGCCCTGGATGGAACCGTCCCCTCGAGCACGCGCGGGCATAGGCCGGACACGATGGTCGCCGCGCTCCGCGACGCGGTCGCCCTGGCCCCCGGCCGTATGGCCGTGGCGTGCGGAGCCGAGACGCTGACCTACGCCGAGTACGGCAGGGCGGTCGACGCCCTCGCCGCGCGGCTCGCCGCGGCGGGCGCGCGCGGAGCGACGGTCGCGATCGCCATGCCCAACAGCCCCCGGATGGCGGTGGCGATCTTCGCGGTGTGGACCGCGGGCGGGAGCATCGCCTGCCTCAACCCCGGCTACACCACGGCGGAGCTGGTCCCCCTGCTGAAAGGGGCCGCGCCCGCGTTCGTCCTCACCGACGCGGAGGCCACCGCGGCAGGTCCGCTCGCGGCCGCCGCCGAACTGGGCCTGGACGTCCTGCGGGTCACCGACGCCGACCTTCGCCCGGCCGGCCCTCCGGACCCGGCGGTCCCGGCGGAGGGCCCGGCGCCCGGCGACATGGCCGCGGTGCTGTTCACCGGCGGCACCACCGGTCTGCCGAAAGGCGTGGAGTACACCCACGAGACGCTGCTGACCACGATCGAGGGCGCCGAGATGTGCTGGCCGACGCGCCCGGAAGAGGAGACCTGGCTCAACGTGGCGCCGATGTTCCACATCTGGGGCCTGGCGGTCGGTTTCCTGCATGCCATCTACCGCCGTGGCGGGCTCGTGATGGTGCCGCGGTTCGTCCCCGCGACGGTCGTGGCGGAACTGGAACGGCACCGCGTGACGATCTTCAGTGGCGGACCGGCGGCCATCTACGGCGGCGTCCTCGCCGTCCCCGAGCTCTCCGGCGCCGACCTGACGGCGCTGCGCCTGTGCCAGGGCGGCGGCTCGGCCATCCCCGCCGACCTGCAGGAGCGCTGGCAGGCGGCCACCGGGCGGCCGATCTACGAGGCGTACGGGATGACGGAGCTGGCACCGATCACCTACAACCCGGTCGGGCGGCCGCCGCGCCCCGGCTCGGTCGGGATCCCCTCCCCCCTCGTCGAGGTGGAGGTCGTCGACCTCCAGACCGGCACACCCGTTCCTCCCGGGGAGACCGGCGAGATCAGGGTCAAGGCCGCCCACATGCTGCGCCACTACCGCGGCCTGGACGGCGAGATCATCCCCGCGCACCGGGACGGCTGGTTCCCCACCGGGGACATCGGGCGCTTCGACGACGACGGCTACCTGCGCATCGTCGACCGGGTGAAAGACATGATCATCGTGGGCGGCTTCAACGTCTACCCCCGCGAGATCGACGACACGCTCCTCTCCCACCCCGCGGTGGCCGAGTCCGCCACCATCGGCGTCCCGGACGAGCGGAAGGGCGAACGGCCCGTCACGTTCGTGTCGACCACGCCGGGCACGCCGGTCGACGTCAGCGACCTCGAACGCCACTGCGCCGAGCACCTCACCGCGTACAAGCAGCCGTCCCGGATCCTGGTCCTGCCCGAACTGCCGCGGACACCCGCCAACAAGATCGACCGGATCGCGCTGCGCGACCACCCCGTGCTCGCGTCCGTCGAGACGAAGGACGGGCGGACCACCGGCACGGTCGCCGAGCCCCGCTGAGAGAACGCGGACGGGCGGGTGCCCGCTGCACGGCACCCGCCCCGGATCGCACAGGAGTGCTGTCTCCTCCGGCTCCCTTTCCAGACCACCGACGAAACAGGCCGGCGCACGCCACGGACGGTCCGCCGACGAGATCCCGCAACGCGCCGGCACGCGCGGCAAGCCGGACGGCCTGATGGAAGTGATCACTCATGGCGGGCGGACCTCTTCGACAAGGCGTCGCAGCGAACGGCGGCGGACCGCGGGCGGCCGACCGGGACTCCCTTCTTTCCCTGGTCACCGCCGCGGAGAACACCTGCGAGGACAGGCGGACGGCGGTCGACAAGGCCGTCATGCTGCTGAAATCGATCGCCGAGCACGGCACCGAGATCGCGGGGAGCGAGCTCGCCCGGCACACGCGGTTGAGCAAGTCCACCACCTTCCGGCTGCTCGGCATCCTGGAGCGCAACGGGCTCGTCGAGCGGGCGAGCGGCGGCTACCGGCTCAGCCTGCGGCTGCTCGACATCGGCACACGCGCCTACGGCCCAACGCCCCGCCTGCTCCGTGAACGGCTGCTCCCCCACCTGGTGGACCTGTACGAGATGACGCACGAGACGGTCCATCTCGCCGTGCTCGACCGCACCGAGGTCCTGTACGTCTACAAGCTCCACGGGCACCGGGCGGCCCGCGCACCGTCCGAGATCGGGGGCAGGATGCCGGCGCACTCCACCGGCATCGGGAAGGCCCTGCTCGCCTTCGACTACGACGCGGCCGAAGCCGTCCTCGAGGAACCCCTTGCCGCGTACACGCCATACACGATCCGCACTCCCGAGGAACTGCGGCGGGAACTGCGGCGCGTCGCGGAGAACGGGATCGCGTTCGACCGCCAGGAGACCGTGGTCGGCCTCAGTTGCGTGGCGACCCCCATTCTGGGCGCCGGGGGACGGCCGATCGCGGCGCTCTCCGTCGCCACCACGGACCGCGGGTTCGACCCGGGCCGGATCGCCCCGGCGCTGCGGCGGGTCGCGCACCAGGCGTCACGCACGTTGTCCGCCACGACGAGACTCCCGCGGCGGCCCTAGCCCTCTGCTCACACCTGGCATGCCCGCACGCGTGCCACATAGCGGCACAACCGCTTTCTCCATTTTGTGCGCTCCTTCACAGTCGGTCTCCAGAACAGCCAGGTACTCCCGTGGAGGAGGGCTTGTCCAGATGCTGAAAGTCACGGACCTGACCGTGCGGTACGGACCGCACATGACCGCTCTCAGACGATGCACGCTCACGTGCCGCGCCTCGGGGGTGGTGGCGGTGCTCGGCAGCAACGGAGCGGGCAAGACGACGCTGATGCGGGCGATCTCCGGGGTGCTCGACCATCACGGCGGTCGCATCGCGCAGGGGCACATCGGCTTCCGCGGGGAGGTGATCAGCGGCCGTGACCCGGCCGCCATCGTGGCGGCGGGGGTCGTCCAGGTCCCCGAGGGCCGGCGGGTCTTCACGGAGATGACCGTGGAGGACAACCTGCGGGCTGGAGCGGTGCGGGCGGGTTCGCGGGCCGTGCGCGCCCAGGCGTACGACCGCGTGTACACCCTGTTCCCGGTCCTGGCCGAACGCCGCGCGCAGCGGGCGAGCCTGCTGTCGGGCGGCGAGCAGCAGATGCTCGCCATCGGCCGGGGCCTGATGTCGGAGCCGGACCTGCTGCTGCTCGACGAGCCGTCGCTCGGGCTCGCCCCCAAGATGGTCGCGCACATCGGACGGGTGATCTCCGAGATCCAGGAGCAGGGCACCGCCGTGCTGCTGGTCGAGCAGAACGCGGCCATGGCGCTGTCGATCGCCGACCACGCCTACGTGATGGAGGCCGGGACGGTGGTGCTCGAAGGCTCCCCCGCCGAGCTGGAGGCGTCCGACAAGGTGCGGGCCAGCTACCTCGGGGACCCCCACGCGCCCGAGACCGAGGCCGCGGCGACCCACGAGGGACGCCCGCTGAGCGTGTGGGCGTCATGAGGCTCAGCCTGCGGGAGGTCCGCCTGCGCTTCGGCGGCGTGCAGGCGCTCGACTCCGTCTCCTTCGATGTCGAGCCCGGCAGCGTGCACGCGGTGATCGGGCCGAACGGCGCGGGCAAGAGCTCGTGCTTCAACGCCATCTCAGGTCTCTACGCGGTCACCGGTTCGATCCGCCTCGGCGACCAGGAGCTGACCGGGCTCCCGCCGCACGTCATCGCCGGGCTGGGCGTCGCGCGCGCGTTCCAGAACATCGCGCTCGGCGGCGCGGACACCGTGCTGGACAACCTCATGGTCGCCCGGCACCACCTCACCCGGGCCGGGTTCGCGGCCACCGCCCTCAACCTGCGCCGCGTCCGCCGCGAGGAGAGCCGGCACCGCCGGCGGGTCACCGAGATCGCGGAGTTCACCGGGCTGGCGGACGAGCTGCACCGCCCGGTCGCCGAACTGCCCTACGGCGTCCGCAAGCGGGTCGAGTTCGCCCGCGCGCTCGCGGCGGAACCGCGGGTGCTGCTGCTGGACGAGCCCGTCGCCGGCATGACCCACCACGAGAAGGCGGCCACCGTCGCGCTGATCCGGCGGACGCGCGAGTCGCTCGGCGTCTCGGTGGTCCTCGTGGAACACGACATGCCGCTCGTCATGGGGCTGGCGGACCGGATCACGGTGCTCGACTTCGGCCGGGTCATCGCGGACGGGCCGCCGGACCACGTCCGGACGCATCCGGACGTCCTCCGCTCCTACCTGGGAGAGCACTCATGAGCCGGCTGTTGGAGCTCGCCGTCATCGGCGTCTCGCTCGGGTCCATCTACGCGCTCGTCGCCGTGGGCTTCGCGGTCATCTTCAAAGGCACCCGGGTGGTGAACTTCGCCCAGGGCTCGGTCCTGCTGCTCGGCGCCTACGTCGTCGCGGTGCTGTCCAAGAGCACGGGCTTCTGGCCCGCGCTCGGCATCGGGCTCGCGGCCGGCGCCCTGTGCGGCCTCGTGATGTACGGGCTGGTGAGCCTGGTCCCGCAGGGCGACCACATGACGCTGTCGATCCTCACCATCGGCGCGGACGTCCTGCTCGCCACCGAGCTCGCCCGCCGCATCGGCTCGCGGGTGATGCCGACAGGGGACCCGTGGGGGGACGGGGTCGCACGGCTCAGCGGCCTGGTCGTGCCCCACTCCCGCATCGCCGCCCTGCTGTCGGCGCTGCTGGTGATCGGGCTGCTGTTCGCGGTGTTCCGGCGCACCGCCTGGGGCGTCTCCTGGCGCGCGGCCGCGGCGGATCCCGAGGTGGCGACGCTCATGGGCATCCGGCTGCGGCGCGTCCGCGCGACCTCCTGGCTGATCGGCGGCGCGCTCGCCACGCTCGCGGGGCTCTTCCTCGTGGCGTTCCCGAGCACCGGGGTGGAGGCGCACACGGGGCTGCTGGCGCTGCGCGCCATCCCGGCCGTGATCATCGGCGGGCTGGACTCCCCCGAGGGCGCCGTGCTGGGCGGCGTGGCGGTGGGCGTCACCGAGACGCTGGTCGCCGGATACGCCGACGAGCTGGGCGTGCTCGGCCAGGGCGCCGGCGACGTGACGCCCTACCTGCTGATGATCCTCGTTCTGCTGTGGCGGCCGTCCGGGCTGTTCGGGAGCAGGGAGGCCGTACGTGTCTAGGTTCCCGCGCCTCGCCGGGACGGCCGCGGTGGCCGCGGTCCTGCTCGCCGTCCCCTACTACCTCGACGCGTTCTGGCTCCAGGCCGGCGCGTTCGCGATGGCCGCGATCATCGGCGCGATCGGGCTTACCGTCCTGGTGGGCTCGGCCGGGCAGCTCTCGCTGGCGCACGCCTTCTTCCTGGCCGTCGGGGCGTACGGCTACGCCTTCCTCGCGGGCGAGCCCGCCGGCGGGTCCGCCGGCGCCGCGCCGACCGGCGCCGGTCTGCCGCCCCTGGCCGCCGCGCTGCTCGCCATCGCCCTCGCGGGGTGCGCCGGGCTGGCGTTCAGCCCGGTCGCGGGACGGCTGAGCGGCCTCTACCTGGGGGTCGCCTCGCTCGGGCTGGTGTTCCTGGGGCAGCACGTCCTGTTCAACGCCCGGCCCGTCACGGGCGGCTACAACGGGCGCTCGATCCCCGAGCTGTCCGTCCTCGGGTTCCAGCTGAGCGGCGACGAGCCCGAGCTGGTGCTGCTCGGAGTGCCGTTCGGGGGCAGGGAGCGCCTCTGGTACGTCGCCCTCGGCTGCACCGTGGCCGTCTACGTCGCCGCGCGGCGGATCGTCCGCGGGAGGCCAGGCCGCGCCATGCGGCTCATGCGGCAGAACGAGATCGCCGCCGCCTGCATGGGCGTGCCGCTGCGCCGCTACCGGGCGGGCGCGTTCGTGTTCTCCGCCATGTACGCCGGGCTCGCCGGGATCCTGCTCGCGCTCACCGCGCGCCGCGTCGTCCCCGACCACTTCGGCCTCGTCCTGTCGGTCGAGTACCTCGCGATGGTCGTCATCGGCGGACTGGGCTCGGTCCGGGGCGCCGCCGTGGGCGCCGCCTTCATCACGGGCCTGCCCCTCGTCCTCTCCCACTACAGCGGCGCGATCGGGCTCTTCGCGGAGCCCGGCCAGGGCGGCCTCGACGCCGCCACCGCCGTCCGCATGCTCTACGGCGCGGCCATCGTCGCGTTCGTCGTCAGTTCGGCCAAGAAGGGAAGACCCAATGCGATCACGACCGTACTGGACCGTGCTCGGCGCGCTCTGCCTGGCGGTCCTCGCCTCGGGCTGCAGCGGCAAGGCCGCTGAGGGCGGTGACGGCGCGGGCGCCGACGGCGTCAGGACCGGGCCCGGCGTCAGCGCGAAGACGATCCGGCTGGGCGCGATGAGCGACCTGTCCGGCGCCGTCTTCGGGCCGCTCGGCCGTACGCAGATCCGGGGCAACCAGCTCTACATCGACAAGGTCAACGCCGCCGGCGGCATCTGCGGACGCCGGCTGGAACTGGTGGTCAAGGACCACGGCTACGACGTCCAGAAGGCCACCGTGGCGTTCAGCGAACTGGAGCCGGACGTGCTCGCCATCACGCACCTGCTCGGCTCGCCGATGACCGCCGCGCTCGAACCGGAGATCAAGGCGAAGAAGGTGCTCACCGTGCCGTCCTCGTTCGCCTCCTCCCTGCTGAAGAGCGGCTACCTGGCGGTGCTGGGCACCACCTACGACATCGACATGATCAACGGCTTGGACTACTTCGTGCGGGAGGGCAGGCTCGCCAAGGGCGACACGGTCGGCCACATCCACTTCGAGGGCGAATACGGTGAGAACGCGCTCAAGGGGAGCACCTGGGCGGCGGAGCGGCTCGGCCTGACGGTGCGAGGCGTCCAGATCAAGGCGACCGACGCGGACCTCACCGCCCAGGTCACCAGGCTGAAGTCGGAGGGCGCCAAGGCGATCCTGCTCAGCGCCTCCGCCCGCCAGACGGCGTCCGTCATCGGCGTGACCCGCTCGATCGGCATGGACGTGCCGGTCCTGACACAGGCGCCCGGCTTCGACCCCGCCCTGCTGGACACCCCCGTCCGCGACGGTCTGGAGAAACACCTGACCGTCCTGACGTCCTACGCTCCCTACGGGGCGGACGCCCCCGGTCCGAAGGAGGTGGCCGCCGCGTTCGAGGCGAAGCATCCGGACGCCAAGGCCGACGCGCTGGTCGGCTACGGCTATGTCTCCGCCCAGGTGATCGGCGAGGTGCTGAAGCAGGCGTGCGCGGACAAGAACCTGACCCGCGAGGGGGTGCGGGCCGCCTACCGGAAGCTGAAGAGCGTCGACACCGGCGGTCTGATGGCCCCGATGGACTTCACCGTCCCGGGCGCGCCCGCATCGACCCAGACCTTCATCACCAAGGTCGACGCATCGGTCAAGGGCGGCCTCGTCCCGGCCACGGACCTCTATCGCGCCAAGATCACCCCGGACTACAGGCCGAACTGACCGGCGCTCCGGCCGAAGCGTTCACAGACCACGGCGTTCCCGACCAGATCGCGGGAGGGAGCGCCGTGGTCGTCCCTTACCACCGCCGACCATGCCTTTCGAGGTTCGCCGAAGGGTGGGCAGGCCACGATTGTGGATCGGCGGGGCCGCCGCCCTGGTCGCGGCAGACATCGGTTGCGGGGTGGATAGCGGACCCAGGGCCATGAACGGGGATCGTTTCGCCCCCTGAGCGGGCAAATCTCAGCTCCCGACTGCTGCCATCCGGCGCTCGGAGGGCACCTTCTCCTTCGCAACGCCTGAGCGCTTCGGCATCTCGCTCGTGTGCGTCGGCCGCGACGGCCGAGGCCAGTCCATACCGATCGGCGAAGGAAGTACATGTCCACGCAGGATGCCCTCGGTTACGAGATCTTCATCTCCGACCCGATCCCGTTGAATATCCGCGAGCCGGTTCCCAACGGCGACCGGCGCATGTTCTCCCCGCTGTCCACCACGTTGGTGTACGGCGAGCAGGACGCCGTCCTCGTCGATCCGCCGATGACCTATGACCAGGCCGGCCCTGTAGGCGACTGGATCGAGGCGTCGGGCACGTCGGTCACGTACATCTTCGTCACCCACGGGCACGGCGACCACTGGTTCGCCACGGGTCCGCTCGTGGAACGGTTCCCCGGCATCAAGGTCGTCGCCGGCGCGGGGACCATCGCGGCGATGAATCGGCATGCCTCCCCCGAGGTCCGAGCCGCGATCTGGGACAAGTCCTTTCCTGGGCAGATTCCCACGACGCCCGTCCACGCCGAGACCGTGCCGGACAATCGCTTCCAGCTCGAAGGCCATGATCTGGCCATCGTGGAGGTGGGGCACAGCGACACCGACGACACCTCGGTCCTGCACGTCCCCGACCTCGACCTGGTGGTGGCGGGCGACGTCATCTACAACGGCGTTCACCAATACCTCAGCGAGTCCGCCGGCGGAGGGCTGGAACGCTGGCAGTCCGCCATTGGCATCGTCGAAGACCTCCGTCCCCGCTGGATCGTCGCAGGCCACAAGAACAAGGCCCTCGACGATGAAGCGCAGCGCCTCATCAGGGAGACCCGCGCTTACCTGCGCGCCGCCGGGGAACTGCTTCCCCGTTGCGACAACGCCCTGGACTTCTTCAACGCCATGCTTGAGCGCTTCCCCGAGCGGCTGAACCCGGGTGCCCTGTGGTCCGGAGCCCAGGCCCTCTACAAGTGAGGAAGTGCTTGAGGTCCGGGGTGTGAACCTGGCCGTCCCTTCTCTGCCGGAGAGGGACCTCCCCGCCCTGCGAGAAGTCAGAGAGGAAGTCCGCCGACTCGTCTCCAGGCCCGCTGATGCCAAGGACGTCTTTCAGCCCACTCGCCTCGCGACCGCAACCGTGACGATCGAGGCAGGCCCGGGGCCGCGTTCCGTCACCGCACCTACCGGGAAGGCCGGCGCTGGGTCGCCTCCGCGGTGCTGATGCAACCCCGCCAATCTGCGCGCCTCCCGAGCCCGCAAGCGGCAATCCACGAAGTGATCGCCGCGCGATGGGCGGCGGTGGGGCGTGGGTTTTCTGGGGGATCGCGTAGATTTTGGGCGGTGGAGGTTGAGGAGTCGCGGGTCGTCCTGCGGCGCATGTCGATCGAGGATCGGGACGAGTTCGTCGCGCTCGCCAAGGACAGCATCGGGTTGCACCGTCCGTGGGTGTCGGTGCCGACGTCGCCGCAGGACTACACGGAGTACGTGGCGGGGTTCGACGGGGTCACGGGCGTGGGGTTCGTGGTGTGCCTGCGGTCCACCGGGCAGATCGTGGGCTTTGTCAGCATCAGCCGGATCGAGCGGGGGGCGTACGAGCGAGGGGTGCTCGGGTACGGGGCGTTCGTGCCGCATCAGGGGAACGGTTACATGACCGAGGCGGTGCGGCAGGCGGTGCGGTACGGGTTCGGCGCGCTGCGGCTGCATCGGCTGGAGGCGGACATCCAGCCGGGGAACGTGGCGTCGATGAGGGTGGCCGCGAAGGCCGGGCTGCGCCGCGAGGGACTGTCCCGCGGGCTGATCAGGATCGACGGTGTCTGGCGCGATCACGAACGGTGGGCGATCATCGACGACCGGGTTTAGTGATCTTGTTAATGCCTCATAAGCGGGCAAAAGGGTCATGATGCGCAGTGCCGCGCTGGGACTCACCCCGGGGAGGTCGTCCGCGTGGCCACTGACGAGAGGAACGCGCCGCCCCGGCGGCCCGAGGGGCGGGGGCCGGAGGTCCGCCGGCCGGAGTGGCCGGACACGCTGGACGTCCGCGCCCTGCTCGAAGCGGGATGGCGCCCGACGCCCTTCCGCGAGTTCGTCATCAAGGTGCACAGCCGCTGCAACCTGGCCTGCGACTACTGCTACATGTACGAGATGGCGGACCAGGGCTGGCGCCGTCAGCCGCGGCGCATGAGCCGCCCCATCGTGGACATGGTGGCGCGCAGGATCGCCGAGCACGCGAGGGCGAACCTGCTTCCCAAGGTGGACGTGGTCCTGCACGGGGGCGAGCCGCTGCTGGCGGGCGTGGAGCACCTTCGCTATGTCGCCACCACCCTGCGCGAGGCCATGCCGGACGTGGAGGTCGTGCTGACCGTCCAGACCAACGGGGTGCTGCTCGACCCGTTCTTCCTGGACCTGTTCGACGAGCTGGACATCTCCGTCGGCGTCAGCATGGACGGCGACGAGGAGGCCCACGACCTGCACCGGCGGCGGGCCGACGGGCGCGGGAGCTACCAGGCCGTGCGCGCGGGGCTCGCCGCGCTGACCTCGCCGCGGTACCGGCGGCTCTTCGGCGGCCTGCTCAGTACGATCGACCTGCGCAACGACCCGGTGCGGACCTACGAGGCCCTGCTCGACTTCGACCCTCCGGCCGTGGACTTCCTGCTGCCGCACGGCAACTGGGACGCCCCGCCGCCGGGACGGCCAAGGGACGGGTCGACGCCGTACGGGGACTGGCTCATCAAGGTGTTCGACCGCTGGTACGGCGCGGAGGTGCGGGAGACCCGGATCCGGCTGTTCACCTCGATCCTCAGGTTGCTGCTCGGCCTGCGCGTGGCCCACGAGACGGTGGGGCTGGGCCCGATCTCGGTGGTCGTGGTGGAGGCCAACGGCCAGATCGAGCAGGTGGACTCGCTCAAGTCGGCGTTCGAGGGGGCCACGGGAACGCCTTTGCACGTCTCCCGCGACCCGTTCGACTCGGCGCTGATGCTGCCGCCGATCGTGGCCCGCCAGATCGGGCCGCGCGCGCTGGCGTCCGCTTGCCGCGACTGCGCGGTCCAGCGTGTGTGCGGGGGCGGCCACTACGTGCACCGCTACCGTTCGGGCAGCGGCTTCCTGAACCCTTCGGTCTACTGCGAGGACCTCTACCGGCTCGTCACCCACATCCACGATGTCGTGTCCGCGGACGTGCGGGCCCTCCAGCCGGGCACCTGAGAGCGCGGATCAGATGGGCGGCGGGTCGAAGTCGGCGTCGAGGTGGCGCCCTTCGAGGAACACCACGGCGTCGGGGTGTTCGAGGCCCATCTCCTGGGCGTAGGCCGCCTTGGTCTGCTCGAAGAGCTTCTCCGCCTCGGTCTTCTCCCCGAGCGCCCTCAGGTCGGCCGTCAGGTTGCTCGCGCAGCACAGCGTCATCGGGTGCATGTCACCCATCACGGCGCGCAGGCGGCGGAGCGTGTCGCGTCCAAGGCGGGCCGCGTTCTCGTAGTCGCCCAGCGCGGCCAGGTCGCTGGCGAGGTTCGTGGCGACCGTGAGCGCGTAGTGGTGGTCGCGGCCCAGTTTGCTCTCCAGCCCGGCCAGCGCCTGCTCGTTCAGCTTCCTGGCGGCCTGAGGGTCGTTCTGCACGCGGTGCATGATGGCCAGGTTGCCCATGCAGCCGTAGTTGTACGGGTGGGTGTGCCCGTAGACCCGCGGGTAGCGCCGTACGGTGTCGGCGGCCAGGTCCATCGCGGCGTCGATCTCGCCACGGGTCCGCAGGTAGTTCGCTAGGCACATCGCGGCGGCCAGGGTGTCGGGATGGTCGAGGCCGTACTGCCTGACGGTACGCGTGTGCACGTCCTCGGCGAGTTCACCGGCGCGTTCGAGGTCGCCGAGCCGCCGCCAGGCGATGGAGAGGTCCTTGGCGGTGCGCAGGGTCCAGCTGAACTCGATGCCGAACTCCTCCAGGCCGAACGCGTAGGCGTCCTCCCCGAGGTCGCACGCCTCGGAGTAGTCACCGCAGAGCCGGACCGACCTGGCCAGGCCGCTCCAGATGAGGAGCAGGGTCGACTTGTCCGCTCCACCGGCCGCCAGGAGGCTCTGGTAAGCGCCCTCCAGCAGTTGCTTGGCACGCACGTACTGACTGTTGAGCCCGCAGTCGGCGGCCAGGTTGTTGATGGTCAGGATGGTCCCGGGGTGCTCGGGGCCGAAGGTGGCCTCGTACCGGGCCAGCAGCCGCTCGTCGTGTTCACGCGCCCTCTCGAACTCGCCCAGCGCGCGCAGGTCGGCGCACTCGCCCCGGAAGAACCGCAGGGTCAGCGGGTCGTCCTCACCGAGGACCCGTTCGGCGACCGCGAGCGTCGCCTGGTTCAGCTCGGACGAGAGCTGGTACTCGCCCAGCTCCCGCATGATGTTGGCGTGTTCCATCCGCAGCTCGAGGACGTCCTTGTGCTCTTCGCCCGACTGCTTCGTCCAGATCGGCAGGAACTTCTCGGCGAGGGCGCGGGCGAATCCGAGGTCGCCGATCCCGTACAGGTAACGCACGATGTCGATGGACAGGCGGCGGGCCTCCGGCGCGGAGCTTTCGCCGACGGCCGCGGGCAGGATGTGGCCGAGCAGGCTGGAATAGCGCGGCCAGCTCGTGGGGTCGTACGGGTCGGCGGGGGCGTAGCCGGCGAGCATCAGATGCACCTCGTGGCGCATCCGCTCCTGTTCCTCCGGGGGCAGCTCGTCCCGGAGGAGGGCCTGGATCAGCCGGTGCACCTGGAGGGTGCGGGCGGGGATGTCGAGCCGCGCCAGGGCGTACCGGCCGAGTTCACCGATCACCCGGCTGAGCCGGATGGGGTCGCCGATGAGGGTGGTGAGCTCGGTCCCCAGCTCCAGGCGCGGCTGGCTGAAGGCGTCCCTGGGGATCGGCTCGGGCCCGAAGAACGCGCACCGCCGCAGGAGCTGGACGGCTTCGGGGAGCTTCTCGTTCAGGCTGGCGACCGAGAGGCTCCAGGCGGCGGTCATCGAGGCCGGGTACTCGGTCGGCTTGCCCTCGGCGAGGAGCTGGCTGGTGCGTTCCGACAGCAGCTTCAGGTACTCCCGGACGCCCATGCCGGTCTCGGCCTGGAGGGCGCCCGCCTGTTCGAGCGCGAGCGGCAGGTCGCCCAGCTCGTCGGCGAGCCGGTCGGCGTCGGCCTTGCTGATGCCCTTGGGCACGCGCTTGTTGAGGAACTCGATGCTCTCGTCACGGCTGAACACGTCGATCGCGACGGTGTCGACCACGCCCTCCCACCGGTGGTTCCGGGACGTGATCAGGACATGGCCGGGGCCGCGGGGCAGGACGTCGTTGAGGTCCTCGGGCTGGTCGGCGTTGTCGAAGATCAGCAGCCACTTGTCGAACGGGTCGCCGCGGCGCAGCGCGTCCAGCACGGCGCCGGCCGCCTCCTCGATGCCGCTGGCGGTGGCGGGCGGCAGCCCGAGGAACGGCGCGAGCCCCGCCAGCGAGGAGCGGACGAGGACGGGCTGGTCGGCGGGGATCCACCAGACCAGGTCGTACTCGGAGCGGAACCGGTAGCAGTACTCGACGGCCATCTGCGTCTTGCCGACGCCGCCGAGGCCGTGCAGGGCGTGCGGGACCACCGCGGTGACCTGGTCGGCGATGCCGTCGCGCAGCCGGGCGAGCAGCTCCGTGCGTCCGGTGAAGTTCTTGTTGCGGGGCGGGATCCTGCCCCACACCTCGGGTACACGCCCCGCCCCCGTCGACCGTGCCCCGCCGGGGCGTGGGTTGGACATCAGCCACCTCCGCGTCGCCGCCCTCGGATTCCCTGCAATTTTCCGTATTACTTACCGTTCGGACAACCCCGTATATGTGCGAAGTCCTGCGAAACTTTCGTGGCAAATGAGTATTGTGTCAAGCGACACAAGTGAAGGCGGCCGCCCCCCGATCCGGATGTCCCTTAAATACCGATTTCGTTAGCCGAAAACCGGGGGTGGACGCCCGGTGGATGAGGTGAAAGAATCACGCTGGCACTGGGTGCCGCGTCACCGTGGTCCGCCGGGATCGCCGACGAGACCATGACGGGACAGCGATCGGGCCATGGCGGGCGGCATTCACGGCGGTCACGTCTTCACCGGGAGAGCGCATGACGGAACAGACCTTGCGATCGCGCACTCACCTCGACACCATCGACACCTCCCACCTCTCCATCCCCGCGCTGTCCGCCCTTCCCGAAACGGCCCTGAAACAGGCGTTGATGGACGTCTTCGACGTGACCCGGGAGGACCGGCTGGCGTGCGCCGGCGGGTTCGGGAACAAGATCAGGCCCTGATCACACGGACGACGGGACGGTAACCTCACCATTCCCCTCCGGCGCGAATCCCCTGACCGCGGCCGGGCGATGCCCCGGCCGGAGGCCCGTGGGAAAGGGCGGCGTCGCCGTGCCGCGCGAAATCGGCCGGGACGGGCCGAGAAGTTGAGCATGTCAGCGACCCGGCACGGTATTACTCTGGTCGGACATCGTCTTCCCGGATGTCGGCTCGCCGTCCGAGAAGATCCCGTGCGGAGGTCGTCCGGTGATCACCAATTCCGTAGTCAAGGGCTCCCCGCCCTTTGTCGGAGCCCGACCCTTCGATATCGGTGATGACCGCATCTTCTTCGGCCGCGACCGGGAGATCGAGGAGCTGTCCGCGCTCTGGCGCGGCCGGCGGCTGACGCTTCTGCACGGCGCCGCGGGAGTGGGCAAGACGTCGCTCGTCTGCGCGGGCCTGATGCCCAAGTTGCGGGCCGAGGGCGGGCGCGTCCTTCCGCTCGGCCATGTCTGGCGGCGCAACGTCTTCCCGACCGCCGCCTTTCCCGAGCAGAACGCCTTCACGCTCGCCCTGCTGTCGTCCTGGTCCCCCGACGAGCCGCCGGCGCGCGTGGCGGGACTGTCCGTCCTGACCTTCCTGCGGAGGCACAGCAGCAAGGACAGGTTCGGCCTGCCGGTACGGACGTTCGCGGCGATCGACCAGGCCGACCTGCTGTTCCGCGGCCCCGCCTCGGGGGAACGGCAGCGCCGCCGCTTTCTCGACCAGCTCGTCGAGGCCCTCGACGAGGAGCCCGACCTGCATCTGCTGCTCGTGGCGCGCGAGGAGCACCCCGAGGAGCTGCGCGCGCTGCGGGCCAGGATGAAGGACGGGACGGGCACCGCCTACGCCCTGCGCGTGTTCGACCGGAGCGCGGCCGTCGAGGCGGTCCGCCGTCCCCTCGCGGCCAGGGGGCACGAGATCGACGCGGAGACCGCGGGGTCGCTCGTCGACGAGCTCCGCACGATCAGGACGCCGCGGTCGATGACGCCCCGCCGCATCCCCGCCGTCGCCCCGGCGCTGCTCCAGCTGGTGTGCGAGCGGCTGTGGGCGCCGCTCACCGAGGAGCCCGGCCTCTTCGCCGAGCGGCTGGCCGCGAACGTCGACCAGGTCATCGCGGATTTCTGCGGTGAGGCGCTCGCCACGGTGGCGGCGGAGTGCGGTGTCGCGCCCGCGAGGCTCGCCGCCTGGTTCCGGGACGCGTTCGCCGGCCCCGACGGCACGGGCGTCACGGTGGAGCGCGCGCGGGCGGAGATGCCCGAGTCCGTCCTGCGCGCCGTGGAGGACCTGCACCTGGTCCGGCTCGGGCGGCGCGCCGGCACGCGCCTGTACGAGCTGCACCACCCCCGCATGATCGAGCCGCTGCGCTCCTCGCGGGACCTGCCGGGGCGGGCCAGGAGCCCCGACGCGTCCGAACGGCTGCGCGCCGCCGAACGCGCCCTGTGCGAAGGATCCACGGAACTGGCCCGCTATCACGCCGAGGCGGTCATCCGCGCGTGCGCGGGCAAGGACCTGCGCCTCCAGGCGGAGGCGGAACGCCTGCTCGGCAACATCACCTACGAGCAGGGAAGGGCGGACGTGGCCGCGGAGCACTACCGCGAGTCGGCCCGGCTCTTCGAAGTGCTCCAGGACGCCCGTCCCGTCGGCATGCTGCTGGCGGCGCTGGGGCGGCTGCTGATGGGGCACAGCGCGGCCGAGTCGGTCCGTGAACTGCGCACGGCGGCCAACCGGCTGCCCAACGACCTGGTGATCCAGACGGCGCTGGCGCAGGCCCTGTGGCAGGCGGGCCAGACCCGGGGCGCGCTGGCCATGCTCGACGCGGTGCTGACACGGGACGGCGACACGCTGGAGGCGCTGCGCGCCCGCGGTGAGATCCTGGCGGACCTGGGGAAGGCCGAGCCCGCCTTGCGCGACCTGCGCAGGGTCGATCACCAGGACCGGCCGTCCACCCGCGCCGCCCGGATGCTCGCCGAGATCTCGTGCCGTCTGGGCGGAGGGCCGCAGACCGCGGCTCCCGCGTTACGACCGGACGGCGCACGGGGCACCACCGGGGATCGCGGGGGCTCCAGCGTGTCCGCGGCGGCCTCACGGGAGGACGGCCACGACCTGGCCGCCGTCGTGGAGGAGGCGGCCGAGAGCGGGCCGGTGCTTCTGCGGGTGGCGCGCGCCCACATGCTGCGGGGCGAGGCGGAGGACGCTGCCGAACTGGCGTCGAGGGCCGTCACCGCGGGATGTCCCCCGCTGCCTCCGCACATGCGCGACGAGGCGTACCGGCTCAGGACGGCCGGAGTGCCCGACGGGGGCTGACGCGCGGCGGTGGCCGATCCCGGCGGCGCGTGACGCGGTAATTCCCGAACACCCGGCCACAGGCCCCACACAGGGGCAAGTAACGCAGCTACGGCGCAACGGATAAAAAACCCTCTCATCAGGTCCCGGTGTCACGAAAATAGGCGACACCACCCGGCACGGTACGGGCGCCGGTGGGCGTCCGATCCCGCCAATCCGGCCGGTGCCGTAGATCGTTTCGGGTATGTTCCCCTGTGTGCCGGAGGGCGGGCCACGGGCAGCGTCGCGCCCGCCCTCACGTGCCTATGGCGTCACCAGTCCGAGTTCCGCATGCTTTCCACGCAGAGCGGCAGGAAGACCGAGAGAGACGATGTCGTGGCGAACAAAAGGGCGGTCCTTGACATGGTCTTGCCGGTCGCCTGTCGCCTGAGCTCAAAGAATGGTCGGTGACCGATGCTATCCGGCAAGCGCGAGTAGATGCCGTCTTACTCTTGGGAACGCGAGTTCAGGCTGCTCTGGACCGGCTCGGCGGTATCGCAGTTCGGGGCGGCCGGCGCCACGATGGCGACACCGCTGCTCGCGCTGTCGCTCAGCGGGTCGCCGGTGTCCGCGGGGCTGGCCACGGCCGCCGGCACGCTTCCCGGACTGATGTTCCAGCTCCCGGCCGGCTGGCTGGCCGACCGCGCCGACCGGCACCGCATCATGATGACCAGCCAGGGCGTGCGGCTGGTCGCGACGCTGGTGCTCATCGTCGGACTCGGCCTGGTGGGCGGGCCGTTCTGGCTGCTGAT
Source organism: Actinomadura sp. SCN-SB (assembly GCF_043906805.1). Taxonomy (NCBI): domain Bacteria; kingdom Bacillati; phylum Actinomycetota; class Actinomycetes; order Streptosporangiales; family Thermomonosporaceae; genus Actinomadura; species Actinomadura sp. SCN-SB. The sequence goes on from NZ_JBIMPP010000007.1 coordinate 96,943, forward strand.
CGTGGTGGTGGTCGTGGTGGGCGTCGCCGCGGTCTTCCATGACATCGCCGAGAACGCGCGGGTGCGCGACATCCTGTACGGGGTGGACGATACGCCGCGCCCTTACGACGCCGACATGGCCACGAAGCGAAAGTCCGCGATGGCGGGGCACGAGGCACGGGTCCATATCGCCCAGGTGACCGGCCGCCCGCTCGGCGGCCTCCTGTTCGGCTATTCGCATCTGCTGCCCTATGTCATCGAGGCGGGCACCGCCTTCTTCTCGCTTTTCATGATGCGGCTCATCGGCACCGGCCGGGCCGGGGCGGCCGAGCACGGGCCGCCCCGGCGGAGGCAGGGAGCCGATTCCGGACGCCGCTTTTTCCAGCGCGCGCGGGAGGAGATCGCCAGCAGCCGGAAATTACTGACCGGCGACAGGTTCCTGCTGACGGTGCTGACCGTCTGCACGGTGGCCAATTTCCTTTTCCAGGTGGTCGTGCTGCTGCTCATCGTGTCCGCGGACCGGCGCGGCACCTCCACCTCCCTGACCGGGCTGCTCCTGTCGGCGTCCGGGATCGGGGGAATGGCCGGCGCGTTCGCGGCGCCGCGGCTGCTGCGGAAGAGACGCCCGCAGACGATCGTGCTGTGGTGCGTGTGGAGCTGGTTCGTGCTGGTGCTGCTGGTGGCGCTGGTCCGCCATCCGCTCGTGGGCTTTCTGGCGTGGGGAAGCTGTAGTTACATGGGCGCCCATGTGAACATCGCGCTGGAGGTCCACAAGGGCGACAGAGTTCCCCGCGAGCACCAGGGGAAGATCACCAGTATCGGCCGGTTCCTCACCAGCGGGGCGATCCCGCTCGGGGCGCTGTGCGGCGGCTATCTCATCGCCGCGCTGAACCCGGTCGGCGCCGCCGCGCTGGTCGCCCTGGTCATGGGCGCGCTGGTGCTCGTGGTCACCGCCGGGATGCTGCTCGGCGACCGCGACGAGGCCACGGAGGCCGCGATCACCGCCCACGACGCCGTCACTCCGAAGGACACGGTCACCGCGCGCATCGGGCACGAGGTGATCGCCCCGCCCCCGATCATTGCCGATTTCGATCTGCCCGCGGAGAGGGTGGCGCCGGCGAGCCCCCGGAGGTGACGCCCGGAAGGTCGTGGCACGCCCTGATTTGTGTCATGCGACATCACCGGGAACGGCGTCCCATGGCCTACTGTCAAGATGAACGGTGCGGTGGCGGGACGCGTCACCGCCCGCGATTTCCCGCCGGGAGGGGCCGTCGCGGAAGCGCCTTCTCCCGCCCTTCATGGTGATCAGTACGGCGGGTACGCTAAGTGCCGCCAGTGGGGCGAGGGAATTCTGCATGCCTGCGGACGGGAGTGTGGAATGACGGCCGGAACGCTGGGGCCCGGGGAACGGCGGCGCCTGATCGACGCGCTGCTGCGAATCGACGCCCTCAGCGTCCGCAGCACCCGCGAAGCGTGCGTCACCGAGCTGCAGAACACCCTGAGCCGTCCCCTCGAATGGGAGCGGGACGAGCGTGCCCTGCACGACGTGTGGGGGCTGGCCGTCGCGTGTCTGGGCCGTCCCGGCGGGATCCAGACGCTGCTGGACGTGGTGGAGTTCTTCGACCGCGGCAGCCACGCGTTCAGGGAGGCCCGCGCCCTCGCCGACGCGGTGCTGCCCGAGCCGCTGCTGACCACCGAGGAACGGCGGCTGCTGGCCCAGCTCGTCCAGCACCTGGAACGGCAGGGGCTGACCCTGATCCAGCACGCCGAGCTGGTGCCGGCCTACCAGAGGGCGGTGGGCGAGTTCGGCCCGCCGCCGCGCCCGGAGGTCTACGACGAGCGGCACATCGTGGACGTGCGGCTGCTGATCGAGCAGTTGGAGGAGGCGCCGCTCGGCCCGGACGGCGTGGCGCCGCTGCTCCGCTTCGTCCACGAGCTCGCGGGGTACGCCAAGGCGCCCGTGGCGACCGCGTTCGCGGAGTGGATGACGCGGTTCGCGGAACGCACCGGGCTGGGCCAGGACTGGCGGCGGCTTCTCACCGCGACGGAGAAACGGCCCGCGCTGGACAACGCGCAGCGCGCGGCGTCCCTGGTGTTCGAGTGCCGTCCGGACGGCGCGGACCCGGACCGCCTGGCCGTCAGCGCCCGGCTCGAACGCGCCGACGGGACGGTCGCGATGGTGCGCTGCGACGAGGAGCCCGAGCCCGTGGAGCGGCTGCCCGCGCTGGTCGAGGCGCTGCTGAACCGGGAACGCGGCCTGCTGGCGGCCGAGCCCTGCGAGCTGACCATCGAGTTCGCGCTGCCGCGCGACCTGCTGGACCTGCCTTGTGACCAGTTCGTGGTGACCCTTGGCGGGGTGCCTCGGCGGCTGGGCATCGAGTACCCGGTCGTCCTGCGCAGCCTGGACCGCATGGACGAGGTCTGGCTGTGGCCCAAGTGGCGCAGCAAATGGAACCTGCTGCGGGAGGGCGCGGGGGAAGCGCGGGTGCATCCGGTGTGCGAGCCGGGCGAGTACGACGGCGAGAGGCTGTTCGCCGTGCTCTCCGACCCCGAGGCGGTCGGGCTGGCGATGGCGTACCCGCCGATGGACGAGGGGCCCGGACGGGTGGACGAGATCTGGGTCGCCTTCGAGACCGGCGTCCCCATCGTGGTGTGGTGCCGGAAGAGCAGGGCGCCGGAGCGTTTCACCGAAGAGGCCAGGGAACTGTGCGGCTCCGATCCCGCGACGCTGCCGCGTACGGTACGCCGGTTGCGCCGTGAGGCGGTGCTGTCCCAGGACCGGCGCCAGAACAGGCGTCCGCAGACGCTGCCCGGGGGCGGGGCGCTTGAGGACGCGAACGACAGGGACGAGACCGAGCATCTGGGCATGCACCTCGCCCTGCTCTACGACGACGCCGACCGCGTACCCGAACCGTACGACCGGCTCAGGCCGCCCGCCTGAACGTTCCCCGGAGGGCTCAATGTCGATGTCCGATACCGCACCCCAGGACCCCGCACCCGGCGACGACGCGCCTCCGAGCGATGGCGGCTTCCGCATCTTCCACGGCAACCGCGAGCCGCACGACGGGATCGACCGGCGTCCGCCGCCTCCGCCGTGGCGGCGGTTCGGTCCCGGGGGGTCGGTCGCGGCGAGCCGGCTGGGCGACCGCGAGCGGGCGGTGACCTTCCGCACCGACGAGCGGATCGTGGACATGGTGAATACGGCCCTGCACCTGCGCCGCCCGCTGCTGGTGACGGGGAAGCCGGGCTCGGGGAAGACCACGCTGGCCTACAACATCGCCTACGAGCTGGGGCTCGAACCGGTGCTGCGCTGGCCGATCAACAGCCGCACCACGCTGCGGGACGGCCTGTACGACTACGACGCGATAGCCCGGCTCCAGGACACCGGCCTCCGCAAGGGCTGGAGCGTCCTGGGACCGCGGCCCGGCCACGCCTCCGGAGACGAGGACGACGCGGGCGAGGACGTGCCCGACATCGGCCGGTACATCCGGCTGGGGCCGCTGGGCACGGCGCTGCTGCCGAGCGAGCGCCCCCGCGTCCTGCTGATCGACGAGCTGGACAAGGGGGACATCGACCTGCCCAACGACCTGCTCAACGTGCTGGAGGAGGGCAGGTTCGGCATCCCCGAGCTGGAACGGCTTCCCGACGACCGGCCGCTGGTGGAGGTGATGACGGCCGACGAGGGCGGCCGGGCGACGATCCGGCGGGGGCGGGTGCGCTGCTCCGACTTCCCCATCATGATCATCACCAGTAACGGCGAGCGCGAGTTCCCGCCCGCGTTCCTGCGGCGCTGCCTGCGGGTGGCGATCGAGCCGCCCGACCGCGACCAGCTCGCCGACATCGTCACCGCTCATCTCGGCGCGTCGGCCGACGCCGAGTACGCGCACGTCATCAGGGACTTCCTGGCCCGCCGCACCCGTGCGGACCTGGCCACCGACCAGCTGCTCAACGCGATCTTCCTGGCCATGTCGCGCCCGCCGGAGACCACCCGGGACGAGCTGATGGACGAGATCCTGCGCCCGCTGAACACCAAGGGACCGTGATGATCGAGAGGCTGGCCGACCGGCTCCGCGAGGTCGACCCCGACCTCTCGGCGGAGGACCTGGCGGACGTGCTGTGGATCGCGCGGCTCCTGGGCGCCCCGGACGCGCGCGCGGAACCCGGTGCGTCCGAGGAGGCCGGGACGAGGCGGGACCCGGACGATCAGGCGACGTCCAAGCCCGACGTGGACGGCACCGCTCCGGACCGGCCTGGTCCCGAGCCCACGGGTCCGGACGGCGACGCCCGTGTCTCGGACGTCCAAGGCCCGCGATCGCAGCCGGGAATCGACGGCCGGGGCGGGCGGGCCTCCGAGGACCCTTCGGCGTCCACGGAACAGGCGGGCCTTTTCCTGCCGGGCGGCTTCGCGGGCGGCGGTGAACCGTCCTTTCCCGTCCGCGCGCCCACGCTCCCGGCGCTCCCGCACACGCTGGCGCTCGCCCGCGCGCTGCGCCCGCTGCGTCTCGCCGTACCGTCCCCTCGGCCGGGTCGGCTGAACGAGGAGCGCACCGCCGTACGGTTCGCCGACACGCTCATCTGGGAGCCCCAGCTCGACGCGGCCGCCGAGAGACGGTTCGAGCTGGTGCTGGTGGTGGACGTCGCGCGGTCCATGGTCGTGTGGCGGCACACCGCCGACGAGCTGCGCCTCCTGCTGGAACGGCTGGGCGCCTTCCGGGACGTGCGGATCCGCTACCTCGACACCGACGCCTCCGCCGACACTTCCACCGACACTTCCACCGACACGGAGCCGGCCGAGCTGCCGGACGTCGTGGGCGGCGCGGGCACGCGCCGGATCGTCCTGGTCGTCAGCGACTGCATCGGCGCGGCGTGGCAGGACGGACGGGCCGCCGCGCTGCTGGAACGCTGGGGCCGGTCCGCCTCCGTCGCGATCGTTCAGCCGCTGCCGCAACGGCTGTGGCGCCGATGCGCCGCCGCCACGGAACGGGTGTGGCTGCGCGCCGCCGGCACGGGAACGCCCAATGCCGGGCTGTCGGTGCGGATGCGGGATCGGCACGCGGGCGCCGTCCCGCCGGGGATCGCCGTGCCCGTGCTGGAGCTGGATCGCCGCTGGCTGGGGCCGTGGGCCGCGATGGTCGCGGGCTCCGGCACGGAGATCTCCGGGGTGGCGCTGTTCACGGGCCGTCCCTCCGCCCCGGCCGCGCTTCCCGAGCCGGAGCCCGCGCCTGAAGGGGATGCCGAGGTGGTGGAGCCGTCGGCGCGGGAACGGGTCCGGCGGTTCCGCGCGTCGGCGTCGCCGAAGGCGGTGGAGCTGGCCGGGTATCTCGCGGCGGCGCCGCTGCGCCTGCCGGTGATGCGCCTCGTCCAGGGGACGATGATGCCCGGGTCCACGCCCGCTCACCTGGCGGAGGTGTTCCTGGGCGGCCTCCTCCGCGTGGACTCCGCGCAGTCCGATCGGCAGGACCCGTCAGAGGTCGCCTACGAGTTCCACGACGGCGTCAGGGACGTCCTGCTGGGCGGGCTGCGCCGTGACGACGCGCTGCACGTCCTGCGCGAGGTGTGGGGGACGGTACGGGACAGGCTCGGTTCCACCCTCGACTTTCCCGCGTTGCTGGCCGCCGTCAGGCAGGATCCGGACGCCCTTCCGCCCGACCAGCCGTTCGCGCAGGTCGCCACGGGTGTCCTGGCACGGTTGGGCGGTACCTACGGAGAGGTCGCCCGGTTCCTCAGCCAGTCGGCCCGGCGGAACGGGACCAGCGACGCGCAACGCAACGGCCACACTCAGGCGCGGCCCCCTAAGAAAGGGTCGCAGGCACCGTCCCTTCTGGGCGGCCTGCCTCCGCGCAATCCGTTCTTCCATGGACGCGCCGACCTCATGTCGCGCGTGTGGGAATCGCTGCGGGACGACGGCGCCGCCACCGTTCTCCTCCCCAGCGCGCCCGGTGCCTTGGGCAAGACGGAGATCGCGCTGGAACTGGTGCATGCGCACCTGGGCGAGTACGGCCTGGTCTGGTGGATCCCTGCGGGCGACAGCAGATCGGTGCGGGCCTCCCTGGGCAGGCTCGCACGCCGCCTGGGCACACCGCTCAGCGATGACCTCTCGGTGACGGTCGCCAATCTCCTCCACGCACTGCGGAACGGCCTTCCCGATGGGCGCCGCTGGCTGCTGGTGTACGACGACGCGGGCGACCTTACCGAGCTCACACCGCTGATGCCGTTGATGCCGCGGTCCGCGGACGCGGTGGGGGACGTGCTGGTGACCTCGCGGGACCGGCCGTGGAGCCGGGTGGCCACCGCGGTCGAGGTGGACACCTTCACGCGTGCCGAGAGCGTCTCGTTCCTGCGGCGGCGCATGCCCGGCCTGTCCGAGGCCGAGGCCGGAACGCTGGCGGAGGTCCTCGGCGATTCCCCGGCGGCCCTGGTGCAGGCCGCCGTTCACATCACGACCACCGGTCAGGGCATCGACGACTACCTCTGGCTCTTCCGGCTGCGCCTTTCCGAGCGACGGCCGCCGGAGTCGCGTGAGAACCGGCCTTTCGCGGCCCTCGGCATCACCCTCGACGGGCTGGCCCGCCGTGACCCGGACGCGCACGGCCTGCTGGCGGAATGCTCGTACCTCGGCCCGGCGGGCTATGCGCCGGGCCGCCCCGGCGAGGCCGGACCACCGCCCATGACGCGCACGCTCGATCGCCTGGACCTGGGCCGGATGGATCAGGAAACCCGGTCCCTCCTGGTTCCCAGGTGGGTGCGCGAGGCGGTGAGGGACGCGCTCCCCGAGGAAACGGCCGTGCAGGCACGAGAGCGCGTCCACGCCCGACTCAGCGCCATGACCCCCGCGAGCGGCCCCGAGGACGAGGCGACCTGGACGACCCGTGCGTCGATCACACCGCACCTGGCCTCGTCCGACATCGTCAGCGCGGACGGGGACGACGCCCGCGCCGTCCTCGTCGACCAGGCGCGGTTCCTCTACCACTCGGGCGATTTCGAGGGGTGCCGCGCGCTCGCGGAGGAGGCCGTGACACGGTGGCGGGAACGTCACGGCGATGACGACGCGTTCGTTCTCGACGCCGTGAGCGTCCTCACGGACGTCCTGTACGCGAGCGGCCGTCCCAAACAGGTCACCGAGGCGATGGCCCTGACCGAGGACATCCTGCGGAGCCTCCGCACCACGCACGGACCCGACGACACGGCGGTCCTGCTCGCCGCCGGACGCCTCGGAGGCGGGCGGGGACTCCGCCACCAGGGCGACTTCGCGTCCGCCTACGACCTGGACGACGCCATCTGGAGACGGACGCGGCAGCGGTACGGCGGCGACCATCCGAACGCTCTGCACGCCGCCGGGCAGGTCGCGACCGGCCTCTACCTGCTGGGACGGTTCCACGAGGCGCACGTCCAGGACGCCACGCTGCTCGACCGGCTGAGCGCCGTGCACGATGGCGGAACGGTGAACCGTGACGTCGTCCAAGCCACCCAGCGCCTCGCCAGGGACCTGCACGCGCTGGGCTCGTACGACGAGGCGTTGCGCAGGCTCGATGCGGTCCTCACTCCGGCACTCGACGTTCTGGGCCGTGACCACGCGCTCGTCCTGCACGCGGAGCGAACCCGAGCTGCGACCCTACGCAAGGCCGGACGGCTCACAAACGCGGCACGGCTCGCAGAGCAGACCGTGGATGCCCACCTGCGGCGGTTCGGCGCCGACCACCCCGCCACGCTCGCGGCCAAGACGACCGCCGCCCTCGCCGGGTCCGCCGCCGGTGCCCCAGGGCTGGGCCGCGTCCTGGCGGAGGAGGCGCTGTCCGGCTATCGCCGGACGCTCGGCGACGACCATCCGTTCACCAGCGCCTGCGCCATCGACCTCGCGTCCGTCATGCGCCGCGTCGGTGACGTCCAGGCCGCCCTGGAACTGGACCGGAACGCCGTCGCCGCCCTGGAGCGGGACGGCGGGCCGGGCCGCGACCACTTCCACGCCTTGTGCGGCGCGGCCGGAATGGCCAACGACCTCTACCTGCTCGGTGAACTCCAGGCCGCGCACGACCTCGCCTCCCGCACCCGTGACGGCTTCGAGGCCCGGCACGGCCCGAGCCATCCGTACACACTGGCCTGTGCCCACAACCTCGCCGTCATCGGCCGCGCCCTGTCCGGAACGCCGGACCCCGGCACCGGCACAGCGGCACGCGAGGCGCTGAGCGGACTGCTCGGCGAGGGCCATCCCGAGGTACGGGCGGCGGCCCGGGACGACCTCCTCGAATGCGACATCGACCTCCCATCCCTGTAGCAGCGAGGGGACGACGTGCACACCTACGCCCCGGAACCGCCCTCCGACAACCGTCCCCCGGCGGCCGCCTCCCCCCCGCCGAACGACCACGGCGGATGGCGCCCGTCCGGTCTCTGCTCGCAGTTCGTCTGCGACATCGCCTCGTTCGGCGCCGCGACCCGCGGGGACGCCGCCCGCGCGCACCTGCGGCAGGCCCTGTACGCCGCGCTGCGGACCGCCTTCGACGCGGAGGGATGCCCGTTCGACTCCTGCTACCGCGAGGACCGCGGCGACGGCGTGATGCTGATCGTCCCGCCGCACGTCGACACCGCCCTGCTGATCACCTCGATCGCGTTCCGGCTGCGCGCCGAGGTGCGCCGCCACAACGAGTTCTCCAGCGAGGCGACGCGGATGCCGCTGCGCGTCGCGGTCAACACCGGGCCGGTCGAATGGGACGGCCAGGGGGTGGTCGGGAAGGCCGTGAACGACGCGTTCCGGATCCTCGACGCCGGGCCGTTCAAGCGGGTGCTCAGCGCGTCGGGCGCGGACCTGGCGCTGATCGTGACGCGGCGCGTCTACGACGACGTGGTCAGCCAGGGCAGGGGGCTCCTCAACCGGCACGACTACCGTCCGCTGGACATCGCGGTGAAGGAGCTGCGCGAGACCGCCTGGGCCACGCTGCCGGGACTGGGCCCGCCGCCCGGCCTGCCCGCCGAGCCGGGCACGGGCACGCTGGTGCGGACACCGGAGGATCTCGCGCCGCGGACGGTGCGGCCCGAGGAGATCTCCGGCCCGGCCGGGCTGGGACGCTTCGGCGACCTCCGGTACGCGGGCGGCGACGTGCCGCCCCCGGTGCTGTTCGAGCTGGTCGACCGCGCGCTGGAGATCGCCCAGCTCATGAGCGAGCCGGAGCGGGAACGCGCGGTGGGGGCGCTGCCCCGGGACATCGCCGGCGTGATCCCCCGTTCGCGCACCGCGCGCGCCGACGTCTACGAGATCATCAGGACCTGCCTCGGGTATCCCGGCGGCCTCCAGGCCCTGCTCGTGGCGCTGCACGGACTCGGCGGCGAGTCGCTGGCCTTCCTGGAGTTCAAGAGGGCGATCGTCCGCCTCCTCTTTGAACCGGAATAGCCGAAACGGCCGCGTTCTCCGCCCGCGCCGGCACGGGTTCCCGCGCACATAATTCCCGGTCTTTTGCCGGCCAAGGCGGATGAACTTCGCGTCCCGCTCCGATCGCTCGGAGGCCACCGGACCGGCCATTGCTTTACGGCGGCGAGGGGAAACACAGGCAGGTCTTAACGATTCGGCGAGCAACCGCCGGGTATGCGATTGAGCGGTGCCGCATGCTGTTTTCTCCCGGACGGGCCGGGAAACCTTGGTCGATCAAGGAGGATGGAGGGTGCCATGGAGGTCGTTATTGAGATGACCTTGCCACGGGCCGCGGAAAGCGCGCCGCTGGTACGGCACACGCTCGACGCGTCGCTGCGAGGGCTGGGCGTGACCTCCGACGTCCGCGCCGACATCGCGCTGGCGGTCGGCGAGGCGTGCGCGAACGTCATCCAGCACGCCGACGACAGCCGCGAGTACGAGGTCCGCGCGCAGATGGACGGCACGAAGGTCGTGGTCGACGTGATAGACGGCGGAGGATCGGGCGACACCACGGTCTGGGAACGCGGGCGCGGTGTCCTACCGATCTCCGAGAACGGACGGGGCCTGCAACTCATGAGGGCCTTCACCGAGGAACTCGACATCACCGATCGCGCCGACAGGAACGGCGCGATCGTTCATTTTGAGAAGTCCCTGGCCGGTTAGCCGCCGCCCGAGCGTGAGGGACACGACCGGAACCGTCCCGAGCCCCGCACCCGCTTTCAGCCCCGCACCCCCACCCCAAGCCCCGCACCCACCGCCACAGCACCGCACCCACCGCCTAAGCACCGCGGCACCGCACGACGACGACAACGGCGACCGCCCGGCCGGAGAACGGCCGGGCGGTCGCACGGAACGGGGATCAGCCTGTCACCGCGAGGTCGCCCCGCACCGGGGACGGCTTGGGAGCCGGAGCGGCGGGCTGCTGCCCGTGAGCCGGGCCGCCCGCGGCGGACTCGCCGGAGGAGGAGTCCTGCTCGGTGGCCTCCCAGGGGTGGTCGTGCGCCCACTTCCCATGGCCGCAGACGGCGTTCGCCGTCTTGACGGTCTCCCTGCCGAGCGGCCCGAGCGGGATCGAGGTCTCCATCCCGGTGACCGACAGCCGCCCGTCCCTCAGCCGCTCCTGCTTGTTGAGCGTCACCCACGCCGGCCCCAGGCCGGGGAGCTTCACGGGGACGGTGGTGTTGGGACGGGGCGCCGACTCCAGCGGCTGCCCCGCCAGCCTGGCGTTGACCAGCCGGGACGAGGCCCCGCCCATGCCGCACTTGGCCGTGATCGCCTCGGCCATCAGCTCCAGGGCGGGGATGCGCAGGTCACTGACCGTGGCGTCGGCCCGGCCGGCCGCCGCGCCGCTCTCCAGCGCCTTGGCGCTGAGCAGCCGGGTGCTGTTCTCTTTCAGCACGCTCCTGCGCACCTCGGACGAGGCCGACCAGACGGAGGGCAACGGCTGGACCGGGATGGGCCCGGTCAGCGACAGCCCGTAGGCGGACGAGCCGTAGCCTTGCGTTCTGCGTTCCTCCCCACCGTTGTCGGCGCGCGCTCCGGGCGCCATGACGACGCCGGTGACGGCCGCGGCCATCGTGACGGTGACGGTGGCGAGCAGGCTCGCTCTGGCAAAAGACGTGCGGGTACGCATGATGGTTTCCTCTTTCGGGATATCTGAGGCCGGACGGCGTTCGGCGCCGTTCAGCCGGTGATGAGCACGAGGGTTCCGAGCGGTACGTGGGACAGGGCGCGCAGGGCGGCGTCCGGGACCCGGACGCAGCCGTGGGTGACCGCCTTGCCGAAGACCGACGGGTCGGGCCAGCCGTGCAGGGCCACCGTGCCGGGACCCCCGCCGAAGCTGTCGAGGGTCGCCGAATGGGTGCCCAGCGGGATGAGCAACGGGCTCGGCGTGCGGCTCGACGGTTGCAGGAGCGCGAGCAGGAACGTCCGCCCGGCCGGCGTGGGCGTGCGGCGCGCGCCGACCGCGACCGTCCATCGGCCGACCGTCCTGCCGGACCGCAGCAGCGTCAGCCGCCGCCGCGACACGTCCACCTTGACCAGGTAGGACGTGCGCGCGGTGCGGAGGCCGCCCTGCGCGGTGGACATCCACCCCGTCGACCCGTTGGGCTTGCTGGGCAGCAGCACCTGGACCCAGGCCCCCGACCGGCTCACCACGGGGACCCAGGTCGGGCTGCCCAGCTGGGTGGTGGGCAGGGTCGCGACCGGACGGCCACCGGGCGCGTCCAGCACCGTCTGCCGGGTGATCGGGTGGACGACGAGCCCGCCCGCCGGGGACGCCGGCGCCAGGTCGTAGGGAGCCCCGTGCACGGTCGTGTGCGTCGTGGCCTCGGGCACCTCGGCGGACGGCGCGGCCGACGGGTCCGCTCCCTTGGCCGCGGCGGAGCGCTCGGGGGCGTCCGTGCAGCCGCCCGCCAGCGCCAGCGCCGCCGCGGCACCGGCCGAGAGGAGGACGCGCGCCCCCGCCGGGCGCGCGGCCACGACGGCGCGTTCACGAAGCGTCAACAATTCCCCCCGAAGCCGAACGCATTCCACATTCCCCCGGAATGCCCATGGACGGTCACCGTACTGCCGGGATGCTAACGCCGGTCACCGGGGCCGTGCGCGGAATTCCAGCAAGGCCATGCAGTTTTGCCACACGAAATTATCGAGATCCGGCTGGATATCCAATGAATCCCGGAAAACCAGGCAACCCGGAAGCGGTGCCGAACCAGGGAAATAGCGGTTACGCGACTACCGCTTCCGGCGCGTTCCGCGCGTGCCCGCTCCGCCGGGCGCGCACGCGGCCTCAGGCGGGCATCGGGAAGGAGGACTCGCCCTCGCCGTCCTGCCCCGTCACCGAGGCCTCGTGGAACTGGGCCAGCCCCCACAGAAGGGCGTTCCTGGCGGGGGACGACATCGTGGACAGCACCCGCGCGAGCTCCTCGCGCCGCCGCCGCCCCAGCCGGTCGAGCAGCTCCCGCCCCTCCGCGGTGAGCCGTACCGTGACCTCGCGCCGGTCACGGCCCGGGTCGCGCAGCAGCAGGCCCCCGGCCTCCAGCCGGTCGCAGAGCCGGCTCGCCGACGACACCAGGGCGCCCATCTCGGTCGCCAGGCTGCTGATGTTCACCGGGCCCCGTTCCAGAACGAAGAGCGCCCGTAACTGGGTCGCCGGCACCGGCACGTCCGGCGCGTTGTGCGTCCGCGCCCACACGTCGATCAGGCTTCCGGCCACCTCGTCGAGCGCGGCCGCCGACTCGGCGGCTCCCTGACCCGGCGTGGCGACCATGCCCTCCACTGTTACACACCCCGTCCGTGCCGGCATACCGGTGCGGCGGCCACGGCGGACGCTACGGGGCGGGGCTGAGGGGACGCGGGTGTCCGAAAGGTGAGATCGAGGTAATGCGGCGGTCAGATGTTGTCCCTATGACACCAGGTCACCGAGTGAAGGGTGATTACTGGACGGGGCCGACGGGAACGCAAAGCGCCGACATGGGGGGATGTGATGCGGCATGCCGCAAGGGGCGATGTCCACAAGAGCGGATGCCCTGGCGTCTTGGCGGGTGCTGACGTTCAGCGGGGAACTCGACCTCGCGCGCGCCGGAACGCTGCGGACGGCGATCGACGAGACGCTGGCCGCGCAGGAGCGGCCGTTGCTGGCGCTCGATCTCCGCGATCTCTCCTTCTGCGACTCCTATGGCCTGTCCGTCCTGGTGTACGCGGCCAAGAAAGTGCGGGAACGCGGGGGCACGCTGCGGCTGTCCGGCGTCTCGCCACAGGTGCGAATGCTCATTGAACGTTGCGGGCTGGAGCGGCTGCTCGTCCTTCCGCGTCACCACCCCGGTTCCTGAAAGCCCGTGTCAGGCGCTGCGGATCACCGCGCTTCCGAACGCGCCTCCCGCATCGCCCGCGGCCTTGCCCGGAGCCGCTCGACGCGGGCTTGACCTGCCCGAAGGCGCTTTGCCCGGCGGCGCGGCGTCCGGAGGCGAATGGTCTCCGGACGCCCCGCCGCGCCGGGCGGCCCTCTGTTCGTTGCGCTTTTGCGCGGCGGCCTGACGGGCCCTGTTGAAACTGTCGCGGACGCGTGCGGCGCCACGGCGTGCCGTGGCGGTGTCAATGGATCGGTGTGCGTATTCGGCCAGCACCTCACCGACGGGCGGCGGGGTCCATTCCTCGCGAGCGGGGACGGGAGGCGGCGGCAGGAGTGGGGAAGTGGAGTCTTGGCCCGGAGCGGCGACGAGCGTGAGATGCGTGCGGCAGTGCGGGCACTGCAACCCCGAATGGGAGTCTCTGCTCATACCACGAATGATTCCCCATGGGTCTGACAAATTCTCCTGCGGTTTTCGGGGCGACGCGCGTCAGGAGCCCGTGCCTTCTTCCCCCGCGCCTTCTTGCGCGGACGAGACCCGGCCGTCGCCTCGCTGCCCGCGCTCCCGCCTTCCCCTGGCGATCTCGGTGTCCAGGGCGTCCATCCGCTGCGTCCAGAACCGCCGGTAGCGCTCCAGCCAGATGTCGATCTCGCGGAGTGGAGCCGGGTCGACCGAGTACAGGCGGCGGGTCCCGGCGGCGCGCACCGTGGTGAAGCCGTTCTCGCGCAGCACCCGCAGGTGCTGGGACACTCCGGGCTGGGAGATCCCGAACTCCTCCTGCACCACGGCGCTGATCTCGCCCGCCGCCCGCTCGCCGTCGGCGAGCAGTTCCAGGATCCGGCGCCGGACCGGGTCGCCGAGAACGTCGAAGGCGTGCATGAGAAAGCGGGCCAGCTCGTGCTCGGCGAAATGGACGGGATCCCAGTCGTACGGCTCGGTCGGGCCCGTCCAGACATAGGCGCGCGCCCGCCGCCCGCCACCGTCCAGCGTGATGAGCGTGGGTTCGTACTCGGGGTCCTCGTAGGCGTCCAGCAGCCGGCACTCCGCCTCGGTCAGCCCGCCCAGCAGCACCCCGTCCGCGACGCCGTCCGGATCGGCGACCATCCCGGGATAGGCCACCCCGGGCAGCGCCCGCACCCGCCAGCCCCGCGCGGACGCCGGTGACAGCGCGGGCACGCGACCCAGCAGGATCTCCAGGATCTCGGGGAACCGCAGCGTTCCGTAGACGAACAGGTCGCTTCCCCTCATGAGCGCATACGGTACGCGGCGCCCGCCAGGACTAGATCACCGGATAGCACTCCATAGCGTCTGATGATCTGACTTGCCTGATTCGCCGCGACGTACCCTGTTTGTAGTGGAGGAATCGCACGTTCACAGCGGCGACGCGCCCCACGGACACGGGGGCGTGACCGAGCCGTGCGCGAAGGAACGACCGCCGCGATCGGTTGCTCCACGGAACCGCGGGCATGAACCGCGTATCCAATCCAGCACTGAAACATCCGCAACATCAAAGTTCCACTCTCGTTCATCTTGATCGGGGATTATCACCGTCATGAGCATCGAGCCAGGACCTCTCCCCCACGGCGCCGATGAGCTGCCCGAGGACCGTTTCCTGGACCGCGAGGAGAGCTGGTTGCGGTTCAACCAGCGCGTCCTCGAACTCGCTGAGGACCCCGGCCTGCCGCTGCTCGAACGGGTGCGCTTCCTGTCCATCTTCGCCAGCAACCTGGACGAGTTCTTCATGGTCCGGGTGGCGGGCCTGGCCCGGCGGATGGCCACCGGCCTCGCCGTCCAGTCCGCGAGCGGACGGCAGCCCAGGGAGGTGCTGGAGCGCACCTCCGCCGTGGCGCGCGAGCTGATGCTGCGGCATGCCGCCGCCTTCCGCGACGACATCCTGCCCGCCCTGGCCAAGGAGGGCATCGAGCTGCTGCGCTGGGACGAGCTGGCCGAGACCGAGCGGGAACGGATGCGGCGGCTGTTCCGCGACCGGATCTACCCGGTGCTGACGCCGCTGGTGGTGGACTCGGCGCACCCTTTCCCCTACATCTCCGGGCTGTCGCTCAACCTCGCGGTGATCGTCCGCGACCCGAACACCGAGGCGACCATGTTCGCCCGCGTGAAGGTGCCGCCGGTGCTGCCGCGCTTCATCGAGGCGTCCCCCAACCGGTTCACGCCCCTGGAGGACGTGATCGCGGCGCACCTGGGGCAGCTGTTCGTGGGCATGGAGGTGGTGGAGCACCACGCGTTCCGGGTCACCCGCAACCAGGATCTGGAGATCGACGACGACATCAGCGAGGGGCTGCTGGAGGCCCTGGAGCGCGAGCTGCTGCGCCGCCGCTTCGGCCCGGTGGTCCGGCTGGAGGTGGAGGACTCCATCTCCGACGGCGTGCTCGACCTGCTCACCACCGAGCTGGAGATCGAGGAGGGCCAGATCTTCCGGCTCGACGGCCCGCTGGACCTGGCCGGGCTGTCGGCGATCGCGGACCTGGACCGCACCGAGCTGCGCTACCCGGCCTTCGTCCCCTCCAAGGAGGCGCTGCCCGCCGACGCCGACATCTTCGGCGCGATCCGCGAGCGCGACGTGCTGGTGCACCATCCCTACGACTCGTTCACCACCACCGTCCAGCGGCTGATCGAGGAGGCGGCCGACGACCCGCGGGTGCTGGCGATCAAGCAGACGCTGTACCGCACCAGCGGCGACTCCCCGATCGTGGACGCCCTGGTCGACGCCGCCCAGGCCGGCAAGCAGGTCGTGGTCGTGGTGGAGCTGAAGGCGCGGTTCGACGAGCGCGCCAACATCGCCTGGGCGCGCAAGCTGGAGAAGGCCGGCTGCCATGTCGTGTACGGCTTCGTGGGGCTGAAGACGCACTGCAAGCTCGCGCTGGTCGTCCGGCAGGAGGCGGACGGCTCGCTGCGCCGCTACTGCCATATCGGCACCGGGAACTACCACCCCAAGACGGCCCGCCTGTACGAGGACTTCGGGCTGCTGACCGCCGACCCGGACGTGGGCGAGGACGTCAGCGCCCTGTTCAACCACCTGACCGGCTACTCGCGGCAGAGCACCTACAACCGGCTGCTGGTCGCGCCGCAGGGGCTGCGGTCGGGGCTGGTACGGCGGATCGAGCGTGAGATCGAGCACCACCATGCGGGACGTCCGGCGCGCGTCCGCATCAAGGCCAACTCGGTGGTGGACGAGGACGTCATCGACGCCCTCTACCGGGCCTCGCGGGAAGGCGTGCCGGTGGACATCTGGGTGCGCGGCATCTGCGCGCTGCGCCCCGGGATCCCGGGGCTGTCGGAGACGATCCGGGTGCGCAGCGTGCTGGGCCGGTTCCTGGAGCACTCCCGGGTGTTCGCGTTCGAGAACGGCGGCGACCCCGAGGTGTGGCTGGGCAGCGCCGACCTGATGCACCGCAACCTGGACCGCCGGGTGGAGGCCCTGGTCACGGTGACCGACCGGGTGCATCGCGCCGAGCTGATCGACCTGATCGACCGGGCGATGGACGACCGCACCGCCACCTGGTGGCTTGCCGGGGACGGGACCTGGACGCGGCGGGCGGAGATGACCGACGAGCCGTTGCAGGACATCCAGACGTACCTGGTGCGGAGCAGGCGCTGGAGGACGGTCGATGGGTGAGCGGCGCCGCCAGGGCGGCCGTTCCAAGGCGCCCGGCGCGAAGCAGGAGCGCGAGCCGATCCAGGCGGCGGGCGCCGTGTTGTGGCGCGACGGCGCCACCCGGGTGGCCGGTCCGGAGGTGGCGCTGGTCCACCGTCCCAAGTACGACGACTGGTCGTTCCCCAAGGGCAAGCTGAAGAGCGGCGAGCATGTGCTGACGGGCGTCGTCCGCGAGGTCGCGGAGGAGACCGGGATCGTGCCGCGGCTGGGGCGCCGGCTGCCGTCCGTCATCTATCCCAAGGACGACCGGATCAAGCGCGTCGACTACTGGGCCGCCCGGCAGGCCGCGCTGTCCACGGAGCATTCCGTTCCGAACGAGGAGGTCGACCGGCTCGAATGGCTGCCGCTGGCCGAGGCCGCGGAACTGCTCTCCTACTCCCACGACGTGGACCTGCTGCGCGAGTTCGGCGCCGGGCCGCGGCACACCTGGCCGCTGCTGATCCTGCGGCACGGGTCCGCCGGGGACAAGAGCCGGTGGGAGGGACCGGACGAGCTGCGCCCTCTGGACGCCCAGGGGCGCGCGGAGGCGGTCCGGCTCGCGGAGCTGCTGACCGCCTACGGACCGGCCCGCCCGATCAGTTCCTCGACCGCCCGGTGCGTGGAGACCGTCCTGCCGTACGCGCGGCGGCTGGGCGGCACGATGCTCACCGACCCCGCCTTCACGGTGGACGAGACCAACCCGGACCTGGCCCGCGACCGGCTGCTCGAACTGGCCGACGCGGGCGTCCCCGCGATCGTGTGCACGCACGGTGAGATCGTGTCGGAGCTGATCACCTCGCTCTGCCGGCATCTGGGCGAGAAGGTCCCCGAAGAGCCGTCGCTGCGCAAGGGCGCGTTCTGGGCGGCCCACCTCACCGCGGGCGAGGGCGGCGCCCCCACCATCGCCGCCATGGAACGCCACGCCTCCTGAACGGCCGGTCATCGCAGGGACGGGGCGGGGATGGAGGCCCACGTCCCTTCCAGCCGCGACAGGGCGGCGCCAGCCTCGCACCGCTCGATCCCGTACAGCACGCCCAGGGTGAAGGCGTCGGCGGTGTCCGTGGACCGCGCGGCGGCGTCCTTCAGGTGCCGGCTCGCGATCACGCCGTCCTGGTAGTCGCCGAGCACCTCCTGAAGCTTCTTGGCGTTCCTGACGACGCGCGCCGCCGGGTCGCCGAGCACGGCGACCGCCGCCTCGGCCGCGTACCGCGCGCGCTTGGCGTCCTTGCGGGTCTCGTGCCGGGCGGTCTCGGGGTCTTCGGACGTCCCGATCGTGGCGTAGGTCTCGGCGAGGCGTCCCCAGGCGCGTTCGACCAGGCGCGGCAGCTCGCGGGCCGCGCTCCGCCCGGCCTTGGCGCCCAGCGGCGGGTCGGCGACCAGCCCTTCCAGCGCGTCCAGCACGGCGTAGTAGCGGTCGCTCTTGAGCGTGGCGTTGAGCCGCCTGTACGCGGAGCGTTCCGCCTTCGCCAGTTCCTCCAGCCAGGCGGGCTCGCCGATGTCGTCCAGCCCGGCGACCCGGTCGGTGAAGCGCATCCGCAGCACTTCCAGGTCGCGCACCTCGCCCAGCTCCGTGGCCAGCCACTTCAGCTCGTCCCGCAGAGGGTCCGTGCGCTCGCGGTCCAGGACGGGCCGGTAGCTCTGCAGGACGCTGCGGAGCCTGCGGGTGGCGACGCGCATCCTGTGGACGGCGTCGTACTCGGCGAGCCGCGCCTTGGGGTCGAAGGCCAGCAGCGCCTGGACCTGCGCCGCGACATACGCCATCACGGCCTGCCCCGCGGTCGGCTCGCCGCCGTCCAGTTCCGCCAGGGCGCTGCCCAGCGCCTCCTTGGGCGTCGGGCGCCTGATCTCGCCGTCCAGCAGCCGTCCCAGCTTGGAGGAAGAGGCGGCGCGGTGGGCGCCCGCCTTGCGCAGCGCCTTCCCGGCGGCCTTCAACAGGGCGCGGTCGCCGGCGTCCAGCTCGACCTCGATCTCGCGCCAGCGGTCGCCCGTGGCCCGCCCGTTCACGGCGCCCTCGGTGAGGAGCACCCGTCCCGTCACGGCGTCGTCGGCGACCTCGGCCAGCACGCCGCCGGACGCGTCCAGCAGCCGCAGCACCGTCCGGTCGGTCTCCAGGGTCGCCACCGGGCGCAGGGGACGGCCGCGCGTGTACGCGGCGACCAGCGTGGCGAGCCGTGCCGGGACGGCCTGGGCCCTGCCGAGCGGGGCGCGCAGCTCGTCCTTGCTGTCGGGGCCCGCGGGCATCTTCAGGTGCCAGCCCGCGTCCGGGCCGCCGCGCCGGCGGCGCAACGTGATCCCGTACGCGGCCAGCCGCAGGTCCTCGGTGTCGAAGTAGGTGGCGTGAAGCCGATGCGTCTCCGGGTCTCCCACGGCGGCCACGCCGGGCAGCCCGGTCAGCTCGGGAACGGTGAAATCGGCGGAGGCGTCGTACTTACGCTCGATCTCGACATGCTTCACGGCCACGGTCCGGCTCCTCGACCACGCGTCGGCGCTGGTTAGCAGATCTTTATGGCCAGCATTACACGCCGGGGTGAACGGTGACAGACGTCTTCCGAGCGCGGGGGCGACGGCCAGGCCCCCGCCGACCTCGGCCTTCACCGGGGGTCGCGAGCGGGACGCGGGTCACCTGAGGTGGTACTTCATCCCCATGTGCGAGGGGCGGAAGCCGATCTTCTGGTAGAAGCGGATGGAGTCGGGGCGCTGGCGGTCGGTGGTGAGCTGCACCACGCGGCAGCCGCGCTCGCGGGCCCGTTCGATGGCCCAGCCGATGAGGAGCTGGCCGACGCCGCGTCCACGGTGCTCGCTGGCCACGCGGACGCCCTCGATCTGGGCGCGCTCACCGCCGGTGTAGGTGAGCCCCGGTATGTAGGTGAGCTGCATCGTGCCGGCGATGGCGCCGTCGATCTCGGCGACGATCACGGCGTTGTTGGGGTCCTTGTCGATGGCGTCGAACGCGGCGTAGTAGGCGTCCGGGATGACCTCGCCGGGCGTCTCCCGGGTCGCCCCCAGCGGATCGTCGGCCAGCAGCCGGACGATCTCGGGGAGATCCGCCCGCACGGCCTCCCGGAAGGTCACTTCTTGATCACGCGGCACGTACCAAGGGTACCGGGCCGCTACCGTGAGTCCTTGCTCCAACAACTTGTAGTACTACAGCTTGTAGTACTACGCTGTGTTCGACAGGCATCCCACCCCGGAAGCGCGCCGGCGTCAGTGGCGACGCCGCAGGGAGCAGACATGCAGCACGTCGACAACGAAGAACACTGGAGCGACCACGCCATCTGCCGTGGCGAGGACCCCGACCTGTTCTTCCCGATCGGCTACTCCGCCCCGATCCTGCGCGAGCAGGAGCGCAGGGCCAAGGCGATCTGCGCCAACTGTCCCGTCACCGCCGACTGCCTGGCCTGGGCGCTCAAGGTCGGCGAGCCGGACGGCATCTGGGGCGGCACCACCCCCGAGGAGCGCCGCCACCTGCGCCGCTCCGCCGACGCCCCGCCCCGCAGGCGGCTGCCCGCCATCGTCGTCCGCGGCGACCACCCCGAGGACACCGCGACCGCCTCCGCCGCCTGACCGCCCCCGCCTGGTGTCGGAACGGGGTTTCGCGGGCACTATGCGCGGTGCGAAAGCGTTGCCGATAATGACGGCTGGGTCATTCACCTCGACGGCGGGCGAACATGAGCTATCCCTCGGTCCCTGAGAAGAACCGCTCCGAAGGGCTCGCGACGCATGGCGTGCGCGCCATGTCGGCGGCCATCATCATCGGCCTGGTCACCGCGGCGATGTGGGTCCTGGAGATCGCCGACTACATCCTGAACGGCGCGCTGGACAGCTACGGCATCACCCCGCACGACGTGGGCGACCTGCCCGACATCTTCACCGCCCCGTTCATGCACGGCGGCTTCGGCCACCTGATCGGCAACACCATCCCGTTCGTGATCCTCGGCTTTCTCGCCGCCGCGAGGGGCATCGCGAAGTTCCTGGTCACCAGCCTGATCATCATGGTGGTCGGCGGGCTGGGCGTGTGGTTCCTCAGCTCCGCCAACACGCTGGGCTCCAGCATCCTGATCTTCGGCTTCTTCGGCTATCTGCTGGGCCGCGGGCTGTTCGAGCGGCGGCCGCTCGACCTCGGCATCGCCATCGGCGTCGTGCTCCTCTACGGCACCATGATCTTCGGCGTGCTGCCGAGCGACCCCGGCATCTCCTGGCAGGGCCACCTGTTCGGGCTCATCGGCGGCGTCCTCGGGTCCTGGATCCTGCGCCGCGACACCGGCAGGGATCGCCGAATCGCGGCCTGAGGCTTCCGGGGGCCTGTGGCGGTACGGCTCAGTGCGGCCGGACGGTGATGTCGGACACGACGGCGTCCGCCGGGGTCTCCAGGGCCGCCACCAGCGCCCGCGCCACCGTGGCGGGGTCCACGAAGCGCGCCGGGTCATAGTGCCGCCCCTCCTGGGCATGGACCTTCCGCTGCATCTCCGTGGCGGTACGTCCCGGAAACAACGAGGTGACCCGCAGCGACGGCTCCTCGGCGCGCAGCGAGTCGGCCAGCGCCCGCAGCCCGAACTTGCTCGCCGCGTACGCCGACCACATGGGGCTGGCGCGCAGCCCGGCCGTCGAGTTGACGAACACCACGTGTCCCCCGGCCGCGCGCAGCGCCGGCAGCAGGATCCGGGTCAGCTCGGCGGCCGACACCAGGTTCACCATGAGCTGGTCGATCCAGTGGTCGGCGTCCTGATCGGCCACCGCGCCGAGGTCCACCACGCCCGCGCTGTGCACCACCCCGTCCAGCCGGTCCGGAAGCCCGGCCGCGGCGAGCGCCGCCTCCAGGCGCCGGGGCTCGGACAGGTCGAGAGGGATCACCCGGGCCACCGTCCCCGGCGTGGTGGTGCGGACGCCGCCCGGCTCCCCGTTGCGCTCCCGCACCAGGATCTGCGTCCGCCCGTGCCGCCCGGACGCCATGCTGTTCCGCAGCGTCTCCAGCCGCTCGCGCGACCGTCCCGTCAGGATCAGCTCGTGCCCGCGCTCGGCCAGCAGCCCGGCGACCGCCGCGCCGATCCCCCCGGTCGCCCCCGTGATCAGATAGGTGCCCATGACCCCCCATTCTCCTGGCTCAACGAGATCGACGCCCCCGACCGGCCGCGAGTTCACCGCCCCGGGGAGACAAGGCCGGAACATTCGAGTCCCGTCCAGCCAGGCGACGATACGGCCGCGCCCATCGCCGACCCCGCCACCGCCCTCACGTCCCGCCCGGGCCTCAGTCCAGAGCCGTGGGCCGAACGCGCGAAAGTTCAGGTGAGATCGTGCTCGCCAGCCCTGATACGGCCAGTGAACGCCCTCCAGGCGGACATGGTGAAGGTCAGCTTGGGACCATCCGGGTCCTTGGAATCGCGGACGGCGATCATGGGGGCCAGGTTCGCGATCTCCACGCATTCGCCTCCGTGATGGTCGCTTCGGCTGCTCGTGCGCCAGTGGACCGCCGTCGGGTCGTTCAGGCTCATAGCTCCTCCATCACGGTCTTGATCAAAACCCGCGACTCTTCTACAGGTAGTGCGTGACTTCGCACCAAGTCGTACTCTACGAGGCGCCTTGCGACCAGTGGGGGCTGTTTGAGGAGCACGCCTTCACCGCAGGATTCGGTGTACGCGATGTTGCCCCCGTCCTCCATGCCGAGGATGGTGAAGACTCCGCCGAGCCCTTCGTGGTAGCCGACGTTGAGCGGCACGATGTGGACCATGTTGGTGGGACGCTCGCTGAATTCCAGGAGATGAGCGAGCTGCTCGCGCATGATCTCGCGGCTCCCGACGATCCGGCGCAGGACTGCCTCGTCCATGATGAACCATGTTCGTGGCGGGTTGTCGCGGGTGAAGATCTCTTGGCGCTTCATGCGCTCGTGGACCCACCGCTCCACGTCGTCGAGGCTCGGACTTCTTCCGAAGATGGTGCGCGCATAGTTCTCGGTTTGGAGGAGCCCGCCCATCAGGTTCGGGCTGGAGTTGCGGATGGTTTCGGCGCGGGTCTCGTAGTCGAGGTACTGCGGGAAGCCGGGCGGGAGGGTGGAGAGGTGTCTCGTCTCGTCGATCCGCTCCCAGAGGCGTAGGAAGAGACCGTTCGTCTTGAAGTACGTGTCGAGGTCTTCTGCGAATTTCTGCGAAGAAAGGTTCTTGCACAACTCGACTTGTCCTACGTACGAGTCGGTGTAGCCGAGGGACTTGGAGAGTTCGGTCTTGGTGAGACCGGCCTGGGTGCGCCAGGTTTCGAGTTCGGTGGCGAAGGTGATGACGGCGGGGGCGTCGTAGGGCTCGGAGCGTGCTGGCATGGGGGCCTCCCGTGGTCGAACCTGAACGGCCGGGTTTGATTGATCTTCGCTGGGGTGTATCGCCGGTGGTGTCCGAGACCTTCCACAGGGTAATCACATCTGTGAGGGTGGTCACAGCATTTTCGGCAGGTTCTCGCGACAGGAAAGTTTTTCCTCATGGATAGGTTCGGACAGCCCGAGGAAGGGGCGCTCGAAGAGCTTCGGCGGGACTTCATCGGGCACCGCATATGGCGGTCCGTTCGGTCGGACGGAAGGCCAGGTGAGTGGGTGGCGAGCCTGCACGATCCAGGTGCAGGTATTACGCCGACGCTAATGCATCCCACGCCGGAGGCATTGCGGGCGGAGCTCGTCCAGGAGCGGGTTCGGGCGCAGGCAAGGAAACTGTAGGGCCGCGCGGGGAAAGGGCACTTCGCACCATATAGGCGCGGTGTGCTTGTAGTGGAGGACACGCAGCAACGGCGCGGCCGGTGCCCCTACCGGTCGCGCTGTCTGGCGTCCTTCGTAAGGTCTCAGGGGGACAGGGGGAGGTGGAGGGCGAAGCGGGCGCCCTTCGGGTGGTCCTCGATGACGAGGGAGCCGGAGTGGGCCTGGGCTATCTCCCTGGCGATGGCCAGGCCCAGGCCGGTGCCGCCGGCCGAGCGGCTGCGGGCGGAGTCCAGCCGGGTGAAGCGCTCGAAGACGCGTTCGCGGTCGGCGGGCGGGATGCCGGGGCCGTCGTCGGTGACGGTGAGGCGCGCGTTGGGCCCGGCCCGGCACACCTCGATCTCGACCTCGCCGTCCGCGTACCGCTCGGCGTTGTCGAGAAGGTTGTCCAGGAGGCGGACGAGCTGCATGCGGACGCCCCGTACGGTCAGCCCCTCGGTGAGCCGCGTGCGGACCCGCAGGCAGGACGGGCGGCGCCGGATCTCGGACGCGGCGAGCTCGGCGAGGTCGATGGTCTCGTGGGCGGCGCTGCCGCCGGTGCCGATGCGGGCCAGGAGCAGCAGGTCGGTGACGATGGACTCCAGGCGGTCGGTGTCGCGGAGGGCCGAGGCGATGGCCATTTCGAGGTCGGTGTCGTCGGGGTGCATCGACGCGTCCTCAAGGTTGGCACGCAGACCGGCGATCGGCGTGCGGAGCTCGTGGGAGGCGTCCGAGGCGAACTGCCGCTGCCGGGCGACGGCGCGTTCGAGCCGGTCCAGGGTCTCGTTGGCGGTACGGGCGAGCTGGGCGATCTCGTCCTCGCCGCCGGGTTCGGGGACGCGGCGGCTGAGGTCGGTGGCGCTGATCTCGGCGAGCTGCGCGCGGATCTGCTCGACGGGACGCAGCGTCCGCCCGACGACCCGCCAGGTGACCCGGGCGATCAGCCCGGACAGCGCCAGCACCGCGACGCCGAGCAGGACCTCCAGCAGGCCGGTCACCAGCAGCGACGGCATCGGCCGCGCCGCGTAGACGACGGCGGAGTCGGGGGCGGTGGTCGTGCGGATCACCACGAGCATCGTGCAGTCGCCGCCGGGTCCACGCCCGGTGCACCGGATCGCGTCCACGATCCGCTCGTCGCTGGACGGCCACAGCCTGCTGACCGGCGGGCGCCCCAGGGCGCCGGGGGTGGCGGCGACGACCCGTCCGCGCCTGACGACCTGGACCTGGACCCGGTCCCGTCCGCCCGGGTCGTCGGCGTCCCCGGAGTCGTTCGGGATGACCGGGCCGGCGAGGGCGCCCTCCCGGACGGCGGCGCTGACCCGGCGCGCGGACCGCTGGGTCTCCTCCAGCACGTCGTTCCGCATCGCGTCCCGTACCGCCAGGTCGATCCCGGCCGCGACCGCGGTGAACGCCAGCGCGGCCAGGACGGCGGCGATCAGCGTGTCACGCGAACGGATCGACCGGGGGCGGAGCCGCATCGGTGCCTCTCGTGGAACGTGATCGGGGTCGGGGAGGAGGGGTGACAGGCCGCGGGCGCTCGAACCAACGTACCGCCGTGTCATACCGGAATATCCCACTACCTGCGGAAGCGTCGCGGTCACTCGTTTATCACCGGATCCGGCGCGGTGCCGGGGTTTTCGCGCCCGGCCAATGGGACATCGCTTGTCATAGCACCCCTACCGGACGGGACGGGATAAATGGGTAGAGACGTGACCCCCATCGCCATCAGCGGAGAGGACCGGCGCCGCTACCGCGGCAAGGTCCGCCGCTGCCTGGACGTGCTGGCCCGGATGCTCGGCGAGTCCCAGTTCGAGTTCGAGCGCCCGCGCATCGGCCTGGAGATCGAACTCAACCTCATCGACGCCATGGGCGACCCCCTGATGCGCAACGCCGACGTGCTGAAGGCGATCGCCGACCCGGCCTGGGCGACCGAGCTGGGCCAGTTCAACCTGGAGATCAACATCCCGCCGCGGGAGCTGGGCGGATCCGGCACCGGCGAGCTGGAGAAGGAGGTGCGCGACCACCTCAACCGCGCCGACGCCCGGGCCCGGGAGGTCGGCGCCCACCTGCTGATGGTCGGCATCCTGCCCACGTTGCGCCGCTCCGACATCGGCGAGGAGGCGATCTCCGCCAACGCCCGCTACAAGATGCTGAACGACCAGATCTTCGCGGCACGCGGCGAGGAGATGCGGATCGCGGTGGACGGACCCGAGCCGCTGCGTATGCACACCGACACGATCCTTGCCGAAGCCGCGTGCACCAGCGTCCAGTTCCACCTCCAGGTCGCCCCGTCCACCTTCGGCGACTACTGGAACGCCGCGCAGGCGATCGCCGGACCGCAGGTCGCGATGGCCGCCAACTCCCCGTTCCTGTTCGGGCACCGGCTCTGGCACGAGACGCGCATCACGCTGTTCGAGCAGTCCACCGACACGCGTCCCGAGGAACTGAAGACGCAGGGCGTGCGGCCACGGGTGTGGTTCGGGGAACGCTGGATCACCTCGGTCTTCGACCTGTTCGAGGAGAACACCCGCTACTTCCCCGCGCTGCTGCCCCTGTGCGACGACGAGGACCCGGTGGCCGTCCTCGACGAGGGCGGCATCCCCGAACTCGGCGAGCTGAGCCTCCACAACGGCACCGTCTACCGCTGGAACCGTCCCATCTACGCGGTCGTCAACGGGCGGCCGCACCTGCGCGTGGAGAACCGCGTGCTGCCCGCGGGCCCGACCGTCGCCGACATCGTCGCCAACGGCGCCTTCTACTACGGCCTCGTCCGGGCGCTGGCCGAGGAGGACCGCCCGGTGTGGACGCGGATGTCGTTCGCCACCGCCGAGGAGAACCTGCGCCGCGCCGCCAGGGACGGGATGAACGCCATCCTGTACTGGCCGGGCATCGGCGAGGTGCCCGCCGCCGAACTGGTGCAGCGGACGCTGCTGCCGAAGGCGTACGAGGGACTGGACCGCTGGCGGGTCGACCCCGCCCGCCGCGACCGCCTGCTCGGCATCATCGAGGGACGCTGCGCCAGCGGCCAGACCGGCGCGTCCTGGCAGATCCAGACCGTGCAGGCGATCGAGGAGTCGTTCGGCACCGCCAGGCCCGAGGCGCTGCGGCTGATGACGCAAAGCTACGCCCGGCGGATGCACTCCAACGAGCCCGTCCACACCTGGCCGATCGGGCCCTGACCACCGGAGTTCTTCACACAACCCGCACATTTCCCGACAAGACCAGGCACGGGTCGTGCGTACAGTCGGCGTGTGAACGCGAACGAGCAGCGCATCCTGGTCGTCGAGGACGAACCGACGATCGCGCGGGCGGTGGCGGACCGGCTGGCGGCCGAGGGCTTCGCCGTCGAGATCGCCGCCGACGGCCCGTCCGCCGTGGACCGCGCGCGGACGTACCGTCCCGATCTGATCGTGCTGGACGTCATGCTGCCCGGCTTCGACGGGCTGGAGGTCTGCCGCCGCGTCCAGGCGGAGCGTCCCGTGCCGGTGCTGATGCTGACCGCGCGGGACGACGAGACCGACCTGCTGGTCGGCCTGGGCGTCGGCGCCGACGACTACCTCACCAAGCCGTTCAGCATGCGCGAGCTGACCGCCCGGATCCGCGCGATCCTGCGCCGCGTCGAGCGCTCGTCCGCGCCGCCGCCCGGGGAACCCCTGCGGACGGGACCGCTGGAGATCGACCCGAAGTCCCGGAGGGTACGGCGGGACGGAAAGGAGATCCACCTCACCCCGACGGAGTTCGACCTGCTGGACTGCCTGGCGCGCAACGAGGGCGCGGTGCTGACCCGTGCCGTCCTGCTCGAACAGGTCTGGGACTGGGCCGGGGCGTCGGGGACGCGGGCGGTCGACAGCCATGTCAAGGCGCTGCGCCGCAAGCTGGGCGCCGAGCTCATCCGCACCGTCCACGGCGTCGGGTACTGCCTGGAGACGGGGGACGCGTCATGAGCGAGCGCGGCGACGGCCTGACGCGGCCCGCTCTCGCCGGCGGTCCCGTCCACAGGCTGTGGACGGTGCTGCCACGGCCGCTCGACCCGCTCCGGTCCATCAAGGTCAAGTTCGTCATCGTGACGGCGGTGACGGCCTGCACCGCCATCCTCATGGTGCTGTGGGGGTACAGCTTCGACCTGCGCGCACGGCAGACCCTTCCCGTCGGCGTGCTGGTCTCGGCGATCGTGACGCAACTGCTCGCGCGCGGCATGACCGCGCCGCTGCGCGAGATGACCGCCGCCGCGCGGGCGATGGCGCGTGGCGACTACTCGCGGCGGGTACGGGCGACCTCACGGGACGAGGTCGGCGAGCTCGCGCACGCGTTCAACCGGATGGCCTCGGACCTCGCGGAGGTGGAACGGCAGCGCCGCGAGTTCGTCGCCAACGTCTCCCACGAGCTGCGCACCCCCATCAGCGCGCTGCGCGCCGTGCTGGAGAACGTCGCGGACGGCGTCACCCCGCCCACGCCCGAGGTCCTGAACTCGGCGCTGGACCAGACCGAACGTCTCGGGCGGCTCGTCACCCAGTTGCTGGACCTGTCGCGGGTGGACGCGGGCGCGGCCCCCCTCGACCTGACCGAGATCGACGTGGCCGCGTTCATCGGTGACGTCGCCGCCGAGGCCGCGGCGGGACGTCCCGGCGCCCGGTTCGAGACCGACGTGACCCCCGGCCTGCGCGCGGTCGCCGACCGCGACCGCCTCCACCAGGTGCTGGCCAACCTGCTGGACAACGCCGCCCGGCACAGCCCGCCCGGCATCCCGGTCACCGTGACCGCGCGCACGTCCGACTCCGCCCCCGGGGACCTGGTCCTGGAGGTGGCGGACGAAGGGCCGGGCATTCCCGCGAGCGAACGCACCACCGTCTTCGA
This sequence comes from Actinomadura sp. SCN-SB, assembly GCF_043906805.1. Classification (NCBI taxonomy): domain Bacteria; kingdom Bacillati; phylum Actinomycetota; class Actinomycetes; order Streptosporangiales; family Thermomonosporaceae; genus Actinomadura; species Actinomadura sp. SCN-SB. The sequence continues at coordinate 125,388 of NZ_JBIMPP010000007.1, forward strand.
ACGCTTCTCGCGCGGCGCCGCCGCCGGCACGACCCAGGTCGGCACCCCGACCGGCGGAACCGGCCTGGGCCTGGCCATCGCCCGCTGGGCCGTCGACCTCCACGGCGGCGACATCCATGTGGCCGACACCGACCACGGTTGTCGCATCCGGGTCACCCTTCCCAACCCGGTCCGCGAGCCACGATGACTCCCCGGCCGCGTGACGGGTGTCGCCGACGCGGCCGAAGTGCTGAAAAAGATCGTGACCGGGGTGGGGGATCGCAAAGCGGGGCCGCGTCTTCGACCGGATTCGGTCTGCCCCGATGCGGGTATGTCACATCGCCGATCATTGGCGCGTCCTATGGGTAGTGCCAGAGTGATGTGACGTACCACCGATGCCAGGGGCGGTCCCCGCCGGGCCGTCCGAGCGGGAGGTTCGCGTGGCGACCTATCAGAAGGGCGGCGCCCGGCCGCCGAAGGCGCTGGCCGGCGCGGGCAACGCGATCGACGAGCGGTTCGGCGGCGCGGCGTGGGCGCGCAAGTCGATCCGCAAGGCGTTCCCCGACCACTGGAGCTTCCTCCTCGGCGAGATCGCGATGTACAGCTTCGTGATCATCGTGCTGACCGGGGTGTTCCTCACCCTGTTCTTCCAGCCGAGCATGGAAGAGGTCGTCTACGACGGGTCGTACGAGAAGCTGCGCGGCGTCGAGATGAGCCAGGCGTACGCCTCCACCCTGCACATCAGCTTCGAGGTGCGCGGCGGGCTGCTCATGCGGCAGATCCACCACTGGGCGACGCTGCTGTTCATGGCGGCGATCACCATCCACCTGCTGCGCAACTTCTTCACCGGCGCGTTCCGCAAGCCGCGCGAGCTCAACTGGCTGATCGGCGTCGTGATGTTCACGCTGGTCATGGTGAACGGCCTGTTCGGCTACTCGCTCCCGGACGACCTGCTGTCGGGCACCGGCATCCGGATCCTGGAGGGCGTACTGCTCGGCATCCCCGTGGTCGGCACGTACGCGCAGATGTGGCTGTTCGGCGGCGAGTTCCCGGGCGAGATGATCATCCCCCGGCTGTACGTCATCCACATCCTGCTGATCCCCGGCATCCTGGCCGCGCTGATCCCGTTGCACGGGATCGTGCTGACCTGGATGCAGACCCACACCCAGTTCCCCGGCAAGGGCAGCAGCAACCGGGCCCAGTACGGCTACCCGTTCTTCCCCGTCTTCGTCGCCAAGACCACCGCGTTCTTCCTGTGGATCTTCGCGGTGTGCGCCATCCTCGCGACGTTCTTCCAGATCAACCCGATCTGGCTGTTCGGCCCGTACGACCCGGGCGCGATCAGTTCCGGCTCGCAGCCCGACTGGTACATGGGATGGCTGGAGGGCGCCCTGCGCATCATGCCCTCCTGGGAGGTCAACGCCTGGGGCCACACCGTCCCGTTCAGCGTGATCATCCCCGCGCTGGTCATTCCCGGGATCCTGTTCACCGGCCTGGCCGTGTACCCGTTCCTGGAACGCTGGGTGACCGGCGACCACGAGATCCACCACCTGCTGGACCGTCCCCGCGACGTCCCCGCCAGGACCGGCATCGGCATGGCCGGCGTCGTCTTCTTCGGCATCCTCTGGGCCGCCGGCGGCAACGACCTCATCGCCGACAAGTTCGAGATACCGCTGTACTGGACGACCTGGTTCTTCCGGATCACCTTCATCCTGGGGCCGATCCTCGCGTACGTCATCACGTACCGGATCTGCCTCGGCCTCCAGCTCCGCGACCGCGCCCTGGTCGAGCACGGCGTGGAGACCGGCATCATCGTCCGCTCCCCCAACGGCGAGTACACCGAGGTCGAACGCCACCTCCGCCCGGAGGAGGCCGCCCCCATCACCGACAACCGCCCACCCGCCGCCATCGCCCTCAGCCGTCCCGAACAGAAGGGCATCGAGGCGCCCGAAGCCCGTACCCCCCTGGGCAAGGTGCGCCTGGCCCTCAACCGCCGCTTCGTGGCCGACCTCGCCAAGGTCCCCGGCCACCACAACGGCGAGGAAGACGAGGAACACGTCCGCAAGTCCATCGAATCCCCCGGCCCCTGATCGGGGCGCGCTCGACAGGACACAATGGGGCGATGTACGTGCTGGAGGCGGTCATCGGCACCGCGCCCGTTCTCGAAGCGCTGGCCGGCTCCATGCCCGAGGCGAGGATCGTCCCCCTCGCCGGGCGGCTGTCGCTGCTGCCGATGACCCAAGCACTGCTCGACGCGGTCACCGTCCCCGGGGAGTCCGAGCTCGACGGGTTCCTGAAGGCGCCCGCGGGCTTCGGCCGCACGCTGGCCGCTTGCTCGAAGACCGGGCCGGTGGCCTATGTCGAGGCCGGCTACTTCGGCGGGAGCGGGACCCAGTCCGCGCAGGTATGGGACGCCGGAGAGGTCGTCCTCGGCCCCCTGCGCAAGGGCGAGTTCGAGCCGTCGCCGCCGGCCGGAAGCCCGATCTCCCAGGCGCTCCGGCTGCTCGGCGTCGACAAGGGCGGCCACGTCGACGAGTTCGAGGCGGCGGGGCTTCACCGGCACCGCGCCACCAGTAGCTGGCTGCCTGCTGTCTAGCCGAGCGCGGAACGGGCCAGGTGCGTCAGGGCCCTGGTGATCTGGGCGGGGCTCTGGCCCTGGGCCCGCTGGTGCGCGTAGACCTCGGACGCCAAGGGAGCCAGCAGGACATCGGCCAAGGCGTCGGGTTCGGGAGCCTCCGCTTTGATGGCGAGCATCCTCACGTGCATGCGCCAGAAGTCGTACGCGCCGGTGGTGAGCCGGGTACCGGAGGCTTCGGCACCCAACGCCAGGTCGATATGGGCTTCCAGGAGTTCCACCATCGCCGCGTAGAAGGCGGCCAGGCGTTCGGCCGGTGACGCCCCCGGTCCCAGCGGAGGGTCGCCCCGGATGATGTCCTCCTGGAGGCGGCGTTCGTGCTCGTCCAGGAGGGCCAGCGCGATCGAGGCGGTGTCGGGGAAGCGGCGGTAGAGGGTGCCGCGGCCCACGCCCGCGGCCTTGGCGATGTCGTCCATCGTGACCGTGCGCGGGTCGCGGGCGGCGAAGAGCCCTGCGGCGGCCTCCAGGATCTTCGCCCGGTTGCGCGCCGCGTCCGCACGTTCGCGCCGCTGTTCCATCGAGGTCCACCGTATCGGAATAAGCGGACACGATGTCCGGTTGAGTCCTATAGCTAACCGGACACGATGTCCACTTAGGAGGGTCCGATGACCGTGCTGCTTCATCTGGACGCCAGCCCGCGACGCCGGTCGGTCAGCCGCGACGTGGGCGACGCCTTCGTCGCGGGCTGGCAGGAGGTGCGCCCCACCGGCGTGCGCACGTACCGGGATCTGACCGCCGACCCCGTCCCGTTCATCGACGAGGCGTGGACGGAGCTGTGCGACCACGTCCTGCGCGAGGGCATCACCGAGCTCGACCGCCTGAAGGAGGCGGTGCGCACCCCCGCGCAGGCCGCCGCCTGGGCGATCGTCGAACCGCTGCTGGCCGAGCTGGTCGCCGCCGACGTCGTGCTGATCGCCACGCCGATGTACAACTACTCGGTCCCCGCGTCCCTCAAGTCCTGGCTCGACCAGGTCACCTTCCCCAAGATGTCGCTGGCGGGACGGCGGTTCGTGGTGGCGTCCGCGCGCGGCGGCTCGTACGCGCCGGGCACACCGAAGGCCCCGTACGACCACCAGGAGCGCTACCTGCGGGACTTCCTCGCCGGCCACTTCGCGGTGGACGACGTGACCTTCATCAACGCGGAACTCGTCAACGCACGGATCGATCCCGCGCTGGCCCACCTGCGCGACACCCACGAACGGTCACTCGCGGAGGCCCTGAAGTCGGCGCGAGAACTCGGCCGACGCTACGCACAGGAAGCCGCGGACGCATGAACTGGGCCATCCTCGTCCTCGCCGGCCTGGTGGAGATCGTCTGGTCGCAGAGCATCAAGCCGACCGAGAACTTCACCCGCCCCCTGCCCACCGCCCTCTGCTTCGTACTGGGCGCCCTGGCGGTCTACCTGCTGTCCCACGCGATGAAGACGCTACCGGTCGGCACGGCCTACGCGGTCTTCACCGGAATCGGCGCGGTCGGCGCCATCACCCTGGGCATCCTGGTCCAGCGCGACCCCTTCACCACCGGCCGCATGGCCGCCCTCGCCCTCATCGTGAGCGGCATCATCCTCGCCCGCGCGACCAACCCGGAGTAACACACAGGGGAAGGCGAGGCGGCCATCACCCCTCGCCTTCCCCCAACCGTCATTCCTGCCGCGGACGCGAGAAGGTCATGATGCCGCCCAAGGCATCCAGTTCGTCACCTGGGACCTCCTCACGAGCCCGCTCGGCCCGTCCGATCGCGGCCTCCGCCCGGTCGGCATCGCCGAGAAGAGCCCGGACACGGGCTTCCTGGGCGGGCGACCACACGGCGCCGGAGCGACGTGGAGACTGCGAAGCCCCCGCCGTGGCGGGGGCTTCGAGTGGTCAAGTTGCCTTGCGAGTGCTCAGAGGTGGTTCACTGTCGGCTCTGTGGCGGGGGCTCCGTATCGTTCGACCGCGGAGGCGAAGGATCCCGGACGGTGGATGAACCTGCCCGGTCAAGATGTGAAGGACCTCGACGGCTGCCTGGCGGCGAGCCCGTGCGGGTGAGCGGATAGCAGTGATCGACGCATACCCCACAAGGGCGATGTGCACGAGGGCGAAACCCAGAGTCGCGTAGGCGATCACTGGCTGGCCGGCCCATGAGGCGATTCCCGCTGAACTACTGGTCAGGCCGTATGGCCGTACACCACCCAGGGTGTACGCATAGGTGTCACCCTGCCCCTTCTGCTGCCAAATCCTGGCTGCTCGGTCCGGACGGGAGCGTTGCGAGAAGGCAACGGGCGGCTCCCTTCTCTCTGCGTCTCGTCCCGACGTCCACGCGTCCGGACTCTCGCGTCCGTGCGTCTGTCGCGTTCCGAGAACGTTGCTCCTTGAACGACCTGCCGGACCAGGCGCTCGGGGAAGACCCGGTGGCAGCCTCCTAGGTCTTCCCCTGCTTCACATGCGTTCCGCTAGGGCACGAGGGATCAAGATCCAAGTACCGCCTCCTCCAACGTTGCCTGGTTGCACGCGCTTCGTTCGTGGGTGCTTGTCAGTCCTGGGACAGGTCGGGGGATCCGTTCACGGCGCGCCGTCGCCACAGGACGAGCAGGCAGGTGGCCAGCCAGAGCAGAGCGGCTATGGAGACGAGCATGGCGGCGAACCGGGCCATCTGGTCTGGGTCGTCGTCCTGATCCGCGGAAACGGGTTGGACCAGCGCCATGTCCGTCTGCTCCGGGGCCACCCTGGGGGACGAGCCGTCGAACGACGGCAGCACCGGACCGGGCTGCGGGGGCAACGGGGGCAACGTTGGTGAGAGCGTGCCCGGCGGCACGTCGTCCAGTTCCGTCTGGGGCAGATCCAGGCCGGGCATGGACGGCGACGTCAGCTCTCGTGGGGTGGATGGCGGCTGGGCCGGAGCGGATGTCAGATCGCCGCCTCCGTGGGTGCTGTTTCCGCTTTCGTTTCCGCCGCTGCTCGTCGATGGCCGGGGCGGGGACGGATCCTCCGTCGAAGGCGCCGGCGGAGCCACCGACGGCAAGGACGAGCTCAGAGAGGTCTTGGACGGACGGGGAGAAGCCGGGGATCGTGTCGGCTTCGCAGAGGAGTTCTTGGAAGGTGAGCTCTTCGGCGGCGCGGACGATTTGCTCGGGGAAGCAGTGGGTGGGGTGGGCGACGAGGACCCGGACATGGGCGCGGCCGACTTGGGGGACGTGGACTCGGACGGCTTGGGAGACCGGGGCTTGGACGGCTTGGAGGACGGAGCGGCGGACACCGCGAAGCCTGTTGGCGGCCTTGGGGAGGGCTTCTTCGAGGACGCGTCCTTGGGCGACGCCTTCCCGGTGGGCGTCTGCCGAGGGGATGCCTTGGAAGAAGGAGAAGCGGATCCGCTTGAAGCAGGGTCGGGTGAGCGAGGGAGCGCCCGGACGCGGGTGAGGGCCACCGCCTCCCTGCGTTTCGTGTTCTTCGCGTCCACCACCGCACGCAAGGAGAACGTCCCCTTGGCAGTACGCGGTGCGCTCACCACCAGGCGCAGCGCCCGCTTGGACTTGATGTCTCCCAGCTCGCACCGCACCCATTGACGCTTGCCTGCGACGGGGCGGCAGTCGGTGGGCCAGTCGTTCCACGACAGCGGCTTGCGAGCGTCCAGTTGCACTAAGGCATCACGAGCGGTGCCGCCTATCGACCAGACTTCCAGAACGTAGGCGACCCGCCGTCCGTCCCGTCCCATCGGCGAGAACGACGGCACGAGCCGGACCTCGTCCCCCGGGTCGCCGGACGCGGACGGTACGGGAAGCGCGATGATGGCGAGCCCCAGCGCGACGGATCCGGTACGGCCGAGCACCCGCAGACGGGCTCCTGTTCGCCTCCGCGTTGGCACCGGTCCGTTCCCCCTTCGGTGACACCTGTTGTTCCTGGGGGGTGGCACAGTGACGTAGCGATACCAGTATTTCCGGCTGGCCACGGAGCGTAACTTCCCTTCGTCCTTTCATACAGCGAAATATTCCCTCCGTAGAATCGGGAGGTCGCGAGGAGAGGAGGGCCGGTGGCGGAGGCCGTACGGTCGCTTGAGCGCACCTTCGAGCTGTTGGAACATCTGGCGGACGCCGGGGGCGAGATGGCCCTCTCCGAGCTGACGGAGGTGTCCGGGCTGCCGATGCCGACCATCTACCGGCTGATGCGGACCCTGGTGAACCACGGCTACGTGCGCCAGGAGCCGTCCAAGCGTTACGCCCTCGGCCCGCGGCTGATCAGGCTGGGCGAGGGCGCGAGCCGGCTACTGGGGTCGTGGGCGCTGCCCGCGCTGACCCGGCTCGTGGACGAGGTGGGCGAGACCGCCAACATGGCCGTGCTGGAAGGCGACGCGGTCGTCTACGTCGCGCAGGTGCCGTCGCGGCACTCCATGCGGATGTTCACCGAGGTGGGGCGGCGCGTCCAACCCCACTGCACGGGAGTGGGCAAGGCGCTCCTCTCCCAACTGCCCGAGCCGCGCGTCCGGGAGATCCTGAGCCGCACCGGGCTGGAGCGCCACACCCCCAACACCTTCACCGATCTGGACGCGCTGCTCGCCGAGCTCGAACGCATACGCGCGCAGGGGTACGCGGTGGACGACGAGGAGCAGGAGATCGGGGTGCGATGCGTGGCGGTCCCGCTGCCCGGGGCGCCCGCGCTGACGGCGTTCTCCGTGTCCGGCCCGTCCGCCAGGATGACCCCCGAGACGGTGCACGACGTCGTACCGATCATGCGCCGGGTCGCCGAGCACTTCGCCACCGAGCTGCGTCCCGGCAACCACTCCCGCGGCTCGCGATGACCGGTGAAGGCGGGTGTCCGCCGATCGCCGCTCAGTCGATGATGTCGCCCACGACCACCTTGGGACGACCGCCGCGTTCCCACCGGACGTAGTCACCGGCCGACCGCACCAGGACGGACGCCAGCCACAGCGCCACTCCGGTGTCATCGGCCAGCCCGACGACCGGCACAAGGATCTCCGGGACGGCGTCCAGCGGCGAGACGATGTAGACAAGGCCGACCGCGAGCAGACCAAGCGTCTTGTGGGACATCCCCTTGTACTCGCCGCGCAGGGTCGCCTTCAGCATGCGCGGGATGGCGCGGACGCGCTCCACCATGCCCGGCGCGTCGGGCGCAAGGGTTTCGCTGTAGATGTTCCATGCCTGCCCGGCCGCGGCCGCGCTGCGCTGCTTCCTCACAGGCACTCCTCTCCGAACATGCCGGCAGCCTCGTCGCCCCGGTACGCCGATGACGTCGGCACTTCCCTACGACGATCCAGCCGTCGGCCTCGTTCCCCACCCAACGACCGATTTGTAGGGATCAGCCGGACTCTGGGAGCGCGGCACCGCCCTGACCTGCATCGCGCCCCTACCATCCACGCGCCACTCGGGTTACCCGCAGTGAGGTATTCATCACTCCTGTGGCCGAGGTGCGGGGATTCGGCCGCATCCTCCGCCCTTCGCTGTAAGCATGGCCCGGGAACCTCCGGACCCGCGGAGACAGGGGGAGTTGCGCCGGGCCCCGGCATCGCCAGCGGGATCCAGCAGTATTGCCGAGGAGAGCAGGAGCTGACCCGGAACCATGAGCGGCGACCACCCCACCCTGCCCGAAAACCAGCGTCCCGTCTCCGGGACCGCGGCGGGCGTCCCGTACCTCGCGCTCCCGCCCACCGCCGTCGACGCCCGCCCGGCAGGTCCCACCCGCGTCATCGTCGCCTGGCCCGGCTTCGACCCGCCCCGTACCGCGTCCGCGCTGGCCGCCGCGATGCCGATGACCGGCGTCCCGACCTGGCGCGTCTACCTGGAGCCGCCCGGCGAACGGCCGGAAGGGCTCGGCTCGGGCGCCCTGCTGGAGACCGCGGGCATCGAGGCGTACGGGGCGGCGGTCGAGCGCGCCGTCGACGAGCTGCCCGCGGTCCTGGACGAGATCAGGCGCGAGTTCGGCATCGAGGAGGGCCCCGTCGGCCTGGCCGGTTTCTCGTTCGGCGCGTCCGCCGCCCTGCTCGCGCTCGCCCGCGGCGAAGTGCCGGTGACCGCCGTCGCGCTGGTCACGCCGGTCGTGTCCCCGCTCCGCACCGTGCGATCCCTGGAGCTCCGTACGGGACGCGAACGCGCCTGGAGCGACGGCGCCACGGCCCTCGCCGAACGGCTCGACCTGACCGCCCACGCTCGCGAGATCGCCTCCCGCGACGCCGCGGTGCTGCTGATCGCGGGCGCCCATGACCCCATGGTCGAGCCCGACGACGTCAACCGGCTGCGCGACCTGCTGCGCGAGCACGGCGTCCACGCGGTGGAGGCCGCCACGTTCCGGATGGGTCACGCGCTGGCGTCCGAGCCGGGGACCACCGCCGAACCGCCCACCACCGAGGCGGTGCGCGTGGACGGCGTCCTCAACGACTGGTTCCGCGAACGCCTGGCCGACGTCACCGAACCGCCCGAAGCGCCCGAGCACTCACCGGGCGCGGACCTGGAAGACCTGCGGCAGGCCGGTGAGCCCCACGCGCCCGATGCGCCAGACCATGGGAGCCCGCAGAGCCCCGGCCCGGAAAGTCACACGACGGAGCCCGCTCTGGAGCCCGTCCCGCAACCGACCGCTCGGCAGGAGGACCCTGTCGGGAGCCGTCCGGAGTCCGGTCACGGCGGCTCGCTCGTTCCGGCCACGGCGTCCGAGCCCGGTGCGGACGCGCCGCCGGGAGGTCCGGCCGAACTCACGTCCCCGGCCCTCATCCCATCCCGCGGGCACGTCCGGACCCCCATGGGTGAGGCTCCCAGGGCCCACGTCCCCGAGCCCCGGACACCGCTCAATCATTAGGCGACGACGCGGCCTGCCCAGCCGGAGCGCCATCGCCGGGTCAGACGCGCTCCAGCACCTCGTAGCGGACGGGTATCACCCCTGATCCCGTGCCTTCGACCTTCTTCATGGCCGCCCTGGACAGATCGAGGCAGCGGCCCGCGATGAACGGGCCCCGGTCGTTGATACGGACGATGACCGACCGGCCGTTGATCTTGTTGATGACGCGGACCTTCGAGTCCATCGGCAGCGTCCTGTGCGCGGCCGTGAGGGCGTCCGGGTCGAACCGCTCCCCGCTGGCCGTCATCTGGCCTTCCCAGTAGTAGGAGGCTTCGCACGAGCCCGACTCCACCACGCGGTACGCGGGCTTCTTCGCCTTCTTCTTCGCCTTCGTGGACCCGGCCTGCGATTCCGGAGGGGCGGGGGGCATAGGGGGCATGATCCCCGGCTCGCCCGGGGACGACGAGGCCGACGACCGCTCGGCCTCCGGTGTGCCGGCCGCGCCGGCGGATGCGGCGGATCCCGGGGACCCGCCGGTCCTGACCGCCGCCAGGGCTCCCGCGCCGGCCGAGACGACGGCCACCGCGGCGCCCGAGGCGACGAGGATGGTTCGGACAGGAGTTTTGTGGCGACGCTGGTCAGAGCTTCCCACAGAGGAATCCTTCGATCGGGGACAGGACCCCGGACGCCCGGCGAGTGATCGTCGCCGTTCTCACGGCACGCCGGGGAGACCTCTCGCCCCGGACACCGTCGGGCTGATCAGCACCCGAGGTGTCAGGGGCCGCTCGTCCGCCGGATCCATCGGGAACCTCATCTCGGCCGCCCGGTGCGGGCGGCACCCCGAATCGTCCGGGCGGAACTCATCCCCGAACTCGTGCTCGTGCGCCGTGGACGGGACCGTTCCCGGGCGAAGGCCCAGGGCACCCGTCATCGCGCCCCCCGATGAGACCCGTCCGGTCAGGGCCGGGCCCGTCCCGTCACTGTCGCGGACGGGCGGTCCGGACGTCCGTCCCGGCCCGTGCGGGGCCGGCGGACCGAACGCGGTCTGAGGGCGCCTCCCGCCTCATCGCGGGTCGGCGTCCGGCCGGTGCGGCGCGTCTCGGCTGTTCTGTTGGATCTTCTGATCTTTCGCACGCCGCACACAAGTCCCCGACCGTACGTGGGATTGCGAGCAGATCAAGACGAAGGCCCGGGGTTTGTGGGATTTGTCACCCGACTTTTTGCGGTGCGAAGTCGATCGGAGGCCGTCCGTCACCGGAAGAGAAGATCGTTTTTGCACCGATGCGACCGGTCGCGCCGATCCGTCGAGCACCCTTAATTGATCATTTTTCGCCCAGCGTGAACGGGCGTCCCGGCGGGGTGCGCCGAGACGCCCGTTCACGTCGTACTACAGCCCCCTATTTGGCTTTTATGTCACCTTATTCAGGCGCATGCGGCCTTATACCGCCCTTCAGCCGGCCAGCGGCAGGCCGGGGACGCCACCGAGCAGCGCCGCCGTCGAGGCGGGCAGCGCCGCGTTCCTGGGACCGGCGAGCATCGCGGGCAGCCCCGCCATCGGAGCGCCCGGCACCGGGTGTCCCACGGCCTGACCACGGCGAGCGGGACGGGGCTGCGCGGCGGAGGACCCGAGTTGCGTGACACCGGCGTTCTCCGGCTCCAGGACGGCTCCCCACCCGCTGGTCGCGGGTTCCTTCGGAAGCGTCCCGAGTTGGACGGAGTTGAGCAGCCCGTTGACCGAGTCGACGGCCGCCGGGGGCAGGGCACCGCCCCTGTCCACGGGGCCACCGGTGGCCGGGACGGGAAGGGGGTTGCGGGAACGCGCCGGGGCGCCCGGCAGCGCGGCCGGAAGGGTGCCGGGCGTGCAGCGGGCGACGCCGTAGCCGCGGGACGCGCCGGTCGCCTTGTCGGTCACGGTGATGGCGGTGACGGTGAGCGCGCCCGACGCGTCCCGCACCTGCTTGTTGAGCACGAACTCCTTGCCCGGGACGGCGGCCGGGATCCGGTAGCTCTCCGTCGGCTGCCGCGGGACGCCCTGTAGCGCCGGTGCGAGCGCGCCCTGCGGATCGAGCGTCATGACCCCGTACAGGACCTCGTCGAACCTGCTGCCGCAGCGTACGGCCATGCTGGAGAAGCGCATGTCGCCGTGCGCGGTCTTGATCGTTCCGGGTCCGAGGCGGGTCATCGCGCCGTGCCGGGTGGCGGACGAGGAGACGCTCGTGGAGTTGGTGAGGCCGTCCAGGGACATGCCGACGGACCGCACGACCGGGGTGGCCTTGTCGGCGACCGGACCGATCGCGCTGCGTCCCGTGCTGTCCTTGGTCAGGTACGCGATGGGACCGGAGTCGATGGGGCCCGAGTCGGCGGGACCGGACGCGGCGCGGGCGGGCGCGGCGACGGCGGCCAGCGCGGCCGTGGTCGCCGCGAGCAGGGCCGTGACGACGACCGGCACGGCCATGGCGACGGCGGGCACGACCACGCCGCGCCTTCTGGGATTTCGGGTGTAGCGGTTCATTGTTCCCCCCGGGAAATCGAGCTGGAGAGCAGCGCGTCGAGCGGGGACGGTAGTACAGACCGGCGATGCCCACAGTCGATTCTGGAAGGAAATGGAGAACCCAAGGGCCTCTACAAGAAGCGGCTCCGCGATTTAGCGCGACTTGTGCGAGAAATCAGCCAAGGGCCGGGAACACGCGGCACCTTGCAAATGGCGGCGGGGACGTCCCCGGCGGAATCCGGAAACGTCCCCGCCCGGTGGCTACTCGGCGGCGCCGCCCAACGCGATGGCCTCGTCGACCTCCCGCTTGCGCGCGGCCAGCTCCCGCGCGTACTTCTCCTCGTCCACCTTGACCGCGAACTCCTCGTCCTGCCGCATCAGGGCCTCCAGGTCGGCCTTGGCGTTGTCCAGGACGCCCATGTCCTCGTACGCGGCCTGCACCTTGTCCCCCCACAGGCCGACGTCGCGGACGCACGGAACGATCCGGCTGAAGAGCAGCGACTGGTAGAGCGTGTACATGTCGGAGTTGTCGACGTACTCCATGCACTTCTCGACGGGCATGTCCAGGTTCTCGAAGATCTCGCGTCCCTTGAAACGGTCCCGCATCAGGTAGCAGCCCTCGACGACGAACTCCTCGCGTTCCGCCCGCTCCTTCTCGGTCAGTTCCGTGTAGTAGTCCTTCAGCGCCAGCCGCCCGAACGCGACGTGCCGCGCCTCGTCCTGCATCACGTACGCGAGCAACTGCTTGACCAGCGGGTTGGTGGACATGTCGCGGTAGAGCCCGAACGCGGCCAGCGCCAGCCCCTCGATCAGCACCTGCATGCCGAGGTACGGCAGGTCCCAGCGGCTGTCCTCCAGGGACTCGGCGAGCAGCTTGGCCAGGTCCTGGTTGATCGGGTAGTACATCCCGATCTTCTCGTGCAGGAAGCGGGTGTAGAGCTCGACATGCCGCGCCTCGTCCATGGTCTGGGTCGCGGCGTAGAACTTGGAGTCCAGGTCGGGGACGGACTGCACGATCCGGGCGGAGACGTTCAGCGCGCCCTGCTCACCGTGCAGGAACTGGCTGAACAGCCACGATCCCTGGTGCCGTCCGAACTCGTCCCGCTCCTTCTGCGACATCTTCTCCCAGATGTCCGAACCGAAGAGCGGGTTGAAGTTCTCCGGGAGCCCCGCGACGTTGACCGGATCGATCTCCAGGTCCCAGTCGATGCGCTTCTGGGCGTCCCACTGCTTGTCCTTGCCCTTCTGGTACAGGCTCAGCAGCCGGTCGCGCGGCTCGTCGTACTCCCAGGTGAAGCGGGCGTCTCCCGCCATCGGGACGTTCCAGGTGTCCTGCTGGACGGGGGTGACGTACAGATCGTACGAACTCACGGGGGGGGCCTCCTATGGAGCGTCGGCTCGCCTTCGTCGCCGGGGGTGGAAAGCCGCACAGGTCTTTACATCACTTCGTAACATGTCAAGCACCCGAGCGCCAGAGCGAACGCGCCCCGATCGCCACGGGACCTACGATCGGAGAATGCGACGCCCGGTGATCGCCCGTCCCGCCCCGGCCGCTCACCGCACCGCGCTCGCCGCAGTGGCCGCCGCCACGCTCTTACTCGTCGGCTCCGCCTGTTCCAGCGGGCAGGAAAGGCAGCCCGTCCATGCCGACAGCGCGGCCCCTAAAGCGACGGCGTCCACAGGCCATCGCCCGTCGCCGAGCGTGGACTGCTTCCGCACCACGCCACCACGCGCAACCGGACGGTACGCGTTCGGCGGCCGCTCGTACCTGCTCAAGCGCCCGAACAACGATGGCCGCACCGCCGCCCCGCTGATCCTCGACTTCCACGGACTTCGCTCCACCGCGTTCACGCAAGCGGTGTACGGGCGGATGTCCGACACCGGGGCGGCCCGTGGCTTCATCGTCGTGGAGCCCGAGAGCGTCCCGGCCCGCCGGGGCTGGAAACTGCCCGGCATGCGGGACGGCACCGAGGACATCGCGTACGTCCGCACCCTCCTCGACCACCTGGAAAGCACCCTGTGCGTGGACACCTCGCGCGAGTACGCCACCGGCATGTCCAACGGCGCCGGACTCGCGGCCGCGCTGATCTGCGGACTGGACGGACGGCTCGCGGGCGTCGCCCCCGTCGCCGGCCTCAACCTGGCCCGGCCCTGCGAGGGGGCGCCGCCCACCACGATCGTGGCGTTCCACGGCACGGCCGACCGGATCGTCCCGTACCGAGGCGGCGAGCCGTTCAGCGGCGACCGCCGCCAGATCCCCGCCTGGATGCGGCCGTCCGACGGCGTCTTCGCGCTTCCCGCCGTCCCGGACCTCGCCACCCGCTGGGCACGCGCCTTCGGCTGCGGCACGGGCAGCCACCACACGACGGGACCGATCACCAGGCTGACCCACCCCGGCTGCCGGGGCGGCGTACGCGTCGACCTCTACACGGTCACGGACGGAGGCCACACCTGGCCGGGAAGCCTCCCGCTCGGCATCGGCTCCACCACCACCCGCATCGACGCCACCAAAATCATCCTGGACACCTTCACCGCCCCCTCCCGCTGACCACCCAGCACGTCCACCCTCCAGGGCCGGTCCCCCTACAACCAGCCGACACCCGACCCGATCGCGCTAGAGTCAGGCGCACCGCAGCCGGGCTCCCGGCAGTCGGAGTGCCGTGGTCAGGCGCCTTACGCTCAACCGCCCGTGCAAGCGGGCGACGGACGAGACCGGTCGCCAGGCGGTCAGACACCCTGCGACCAGATCACCCTGCGGCCCGGCACGCCACGCGGTCGCTCTGACGGCGGGGCGCCCTGCCGACCGGCGACACGCGGGCAGCGGTAAAACACCCAGCGGTCAGGCGTACTACGGTCGAGCGCCCTTGCGGCGGGCGACGCGCGGGCAGGGCGGCGGGGGGGCTGCGGGCGGTCGTTGCTGTGAGCGGGGGGCGGCGCGTGGGGTGGGGCGGGGGCGGGTTGTCAGGTTCGTGCCAGGTATTGGGACAGGTAGCTGTGGACGAGGAGTTTGGCCTCGGCGACGATTTCCGGGTCGCCTCGGGGGTCGCGGCGGAAGGCGAGTTTGAGGACGGCGTCGCCGGCCTCGACCGCGATGGTCAGCACGCGGGCCAGTTCAGCGGTGTCGCCGACCGCGAACGCCTCCACGAGCAGGGCGCGCAGGCGCTCGGCGACCACGGAGTTGTTCTCCAGCGCGGAGTCGAGCAGGTGGACGTCCGCGATGTCGCCGAACCGCAGCTCGCGGAAGCCGGGGACCGAGCGGTGCATGTCCACGTAGATCTCGATCATCGTGCCGACGGTGTCCGTCCAGTCCGCGAACCCGCCCGCGGCCAGCCGCCGCGCCACCCGTTCCCCGAAGAGCTCCAGGTTGCGCAGCGCGAGCGCCTGGGCGATCGCGCGCTTGCCGGGGAAGAACTGGTACAGCGAGCCGATGGCCACGTCGGCGCGCCGGGCGATGCGGGTGGTCGTGAGGGCGTCGTAGCCCTCCTCATCGAGGATCTGCGCGCAGGCGTCGAGCATCCGCTCGACGCGTTCGGCGCTGCGCCGCTGGACGGGACGGCGGCGAAGTGGGGTGAGGAGCTCGGTCACGCCCCTATTGTCGCGTTTCTCGAGCTCCGCCCCGCACAATCGATACCTGCCCCACCTCCGTCACCGTTCTGCCGACGTCGGTCCCTCATGCCTCGTCTCCTCCGGTCGGCGGCCAGCGGGGACCTGGCTTGCGTTTCAGATCGAAGGCATTCCGATCGCCGAGCGTCAGCAGTCCGCCACCGACCGTTGCGGCTTTCAGGCGCCTAGGGCCAGGGCCTTCAGGTCGTTCAGGCTTTCTCGGTAGGCGTTGACGTCGCATGGGCCGGAGATGCCCGGGACGGACGCCTTGCTGGAGTACTGGAGGATGCTGATGGGCTCGCCGCCGAACGGCTTCCACCACGAGTCGGGGACCTTCTTGTAGAGGTCGGAGGCGGAGCCCGAGCCGTTCACGTAGTGGCTCTGCCAGATGGTGTCGAAGAACGACAGGTCGGGGCGGCCCTGCTGCTCCCAGTACCAGCGCGGGAAGTAGCCGATCACCGGGTGGCCGCCGGTGCGGTCCTTGACCTCGTTCACCCAGTCGCGGGCGGTGTCGGCGTCGGCTCCGGACGCCTCGACGTCGAGGGCCACGGCGAAGCCGGTCACATCTCCGGCATTGGAGAGGAAGTAGCGGGCTTGGGCGGCGCCGTTCCCTCCGTGCAGGAAGTGGTACGCGCCGGGCAGGAAGTCCTCCCCGAGTTCGGGCATCTTCGAGCGGTTGTGGGCCCAGGTCGGGTTGGTGTAGTCGGTGTCCTCGGTCACCTTGCTGAAGGCGAATCGGATCCCGGACGCGTGTACCTTCGGCCAGGACGGTTCGCCCTGGTACGAGGCCACGTCCACGCCGTACAGCGGCATAGCTTCCCCTTCTGTCGCCACGGTCAGTCGCCACGGTAGGGAACACCGCCGGTGGATCGCGCGCGAAAAGAGAGACGTCAGGCCGTTTGGGGAGCTTGTTCTCCCTGGTCAGGACGTGAGTCGCCGGTCGCGGGACGGGGTTCAGGCCGGGCGGGCGGACAGGCCGGTGCAGCCTCGCAGGGACTTCCAGCGGCGGAGCTCGGCGGCGCCCGCGGAGCCGGTGAGGAGGCGGGGGAGGCCGCCGGAGATGCGGGCGGGCCTCCACTTGTCGGCGGTGACCTTGCCGTCCTGGATGCGCAGGAGGAGGACGCCGGAGTTCGCGGTCGGCCCGTTGGCCGAGTAGAAGACGAAGTTGCCCAGCCCGTAGTGGACGTAGACGTCGTTGAGGTAGCCGCCGCCCTGCGGGACGTGCGCGTGCCCGCCGACGATCACGTCCGCGCCCGCCTCGGCCAGGCGCTTGGCGAGGTCCTGCTGCCGGGGCAGCGGGCAGGTCGCCAGCTCCTGTCCCCAGTGCAGGTGGACGATCACCACGTCGGCGCCCTGGCGGGCGTCCCGTACGGCCTGCACCATCCGTTCGACGTTCTTGGCCGAGGCCAGCCCGGGTTTGGAGTCGGTCGCGGTCCAGGCCGGGATCAGATGGTCGTCCAGCACCTGGGTGGCGCCGACGATCGCGAGCCGGTTGCCCTTCACGGTGACGCGGTACGGGCGGTACGCCTCGGCGGCGTTGCGTCCGATGCCCACGGTGGGGAACCCGCTGGCCTTGATCGCCCTGAGCGAGTCGCGCAGCCCGGACTCCATGTAGTCCATGCCGTGGTTGTTGGCCATGGACACCACGTCCACGCCCGCGGCCTTGAGGGCGGTGAACGCCGACGGCGGCGCGCGGAAGGTGAACTGTTTGCCGGGCGCGGGCGTACCACCCGTCGTGATCGCGGTCTCCAGGTTGACCATCGCGAGGTCGGCGGCGCGCAGCGTCCGCGCGATCGGGCCGAGCGCGGTCGAGGGGCTGGCCAGCCGGGGACGCAGGATGCCCTCGAAGTGGACGTCCCCTCCGAACGCGAGCAGGATCGGCTGCTTGGCCGGCGTCGACGGAGCGGGCGTGCTCGGGGACGCGGCCTTGGGCGCGCCCGTGGCGCCCTCGGCCTCGGGATCGCCGGAGCCGATGAGCCCGCACCCGCCCGTGGCCAGCGCCATGCTGATCATCCCTGCGAGCGCGGTCGCCACGATCGTCGTCCTGCGCATCCCGAGCCCCCTCGTCATCGCTCGGGATAGCATGCCACGCATTACTCGCGTACCCGTCTAATCCCGCCCATTCGTTACCGCCGGTGATCGCACAGCCGGATCCACGTGAAACATCCAGCGGTGCCCTAAGCGGGGTTGGGGCGCACGTCGGCGCAGCTCCGCAGCGCCTCCCAACGGCTTCGCGCCTGCCCCGCCTCCGCACCGGCCAGCGGGCGCGGGACGCCGCCGCTGATCACGGCGGGTGCCCAGTCGGCCTTCCGGACCCGGCCGGTGGCGCCCTGTCCCTTCCCCGGCGTCCTCGGGTCGAAGGTGAGCGTCAGCACCCCGCTCTCGGCGGTACGCCCGCCGGAGGTGTAGAAGACGAAGTTGCCGAGCCCGTAATGGACGTAGGCGCCCTTGAGGTAGCCGCCGGCCTGGAGCACATGCGCGTGGCTGCCGACGATGGCGTCCGCGCCCGCGTCGGCGAGCTGCGCCGCGAGCCCCCGCTGGACGGGGGTGGCGCACTGGTTCAGCTCCTGGCCCCAGTGCAGGTTGACGATCACCACGTCCGCGTCCTTGCGCGCCTCCCGGACGGCCTGGACGAGGCGCGGCGCGTTCTTCGCCGAGGCGAGGCCCGCCTTGGCGTCGGTGGCGGTCCACGCCTGGATCAGGTTGTCGTCCAGCACCTGGGTCGCGCCGATCACCGCCACCTTGGCGCCGTTCACCCTGGTCACGTAGGGCCTGTACGCCTCGGCGGCGTTGCGTCCGATGCCCACGAGCGGCATCCCGGCCTGCCTGCCGGCCGCCAGGGAGTCGCTCAGGCCGACATCGCCGAAGTCCATGCCGTGGTTGTTGGCCATCGTGACCACGTCCACCCCGGCCGATCTCAGCGCGCGGAACGCGGTCGGCGGGGCCCGGAACGTGAACTGCTTGGGTGCGGGCGTCCCGCCTTCGGTGATCGCCGTCTCCAGGTTGACCATCGCGAGGTCGGCCCGCTTGAGCCGCTCCGTCACCGGCCCGAGCGCGGTGTCCGGCGCGGAGTCGAGCCGCGCCCGCAGCATGCCCTCGAAGTGGACGTCGCCGCCGAAGGCGACGGTGAACGGCCGCTTGGGCGGCTCATCCCCCGTGCCGTTCGAGCCGCCGGGGACCAGGCCCTTGCCGCCGACCGTGGCGGTCACCAGCGCCCCGCCCACGAGGAGCACCGTCCCGGACGCGATCGCCAGCACCGCCCCGAGAACGGGTCCGCGGCGGCCGCTCCGGGCCGGTGGATGTACCTGTCGCATGGCGGCTTCCCTTCACGGCCGGACCCGTTCGCCCGGTCCGTCCCGGCTGGTTCCGCCTGTTCAGATGCACACCGCGATGGCTGGGTTCGTCGGCCGTTCGCACTGGTGAGAGGCCGGATGCGGTCTCGGCCGCCGGCGCGCCGCGCGCTGGGGCCCGCGGACGGGCCTCGACAGTCGGCCTGACTAGACTTGCATCGTTCGTTGTCTTGAATGATTCGCGTTTATGGCTGTAGGTTGGTCGCCATGACCGCGTCCGAGTCCCCGACCGTCGCCGACGAGCTGCGCGGCGCCGGCCTGAGGGTGACGGCCGCCCGCGTCGCGCTGCTCGAGACCGTGCGGGACGGCGACCACCTCGGTGTCGAGGCGATCGCCGCCGGGGTGCGCGAGCGCGTGGGCCACATCTCCCTCCAGGCCGTGTACGAGGCGCTGCACGCGCTCACCGCCGCCGGCCTCGTACGGCGCATCGAACCCGCTGGCAGCCCGGCCAGGTTCGAGGGGCGCGTCGGCGACAACCATCACCACCTGGTGTGCCGGAGCTGCGGAGCGGTCAAGGACGTCGACTGCGTCGTGGGGCATCCGCCCTGCCTGGACCCGGTTGACGACGCCGGATACCTGGTCGACGAGGCCGACGTCACGTTCTGGGGGCTGTGCCCGGACTGCCGTCCGGACGCCTCCGGCGGCCCGCCGGGCGAGGCCCCCATCGCGGCCGGAGACCGGTCCGGCGGAGACGCTCCCACGGATCCGCCACCGGCCCGCTGACCGGCGAGCGGATCCGGAGTCACGGAGCGGCTCTGAGACAGCGGCACAGAGCACGAGGCACGGAGCAAGGAGGACAAGGAGGAATCGCGCATGGGCGAACGGCGTACCACCGACGATGCCGGCGCCGCCGCACCCAGCGACGAGCACCCGCCTGGCATCGGCCCCCCGCCTCCGTCACCACGTGCGGGGCACCGGGCGGCGGCCGGTCCCGGCACCGGGCGGACCACCCGTCCGGCCGGGCCCTGAGCCCGCGCCCCGCCTCACGGCACACGCCCTCACAGCACACACAGTCCCAACCATCTCGTCCTATCGATCTCGTACCACGAGTCCCGGAAGGATTCCCATGTCGGAGAACCAAGAGCCGGTCGCCTACCAGACCAACGAAGAGAGCGCGGGCGGGTGCCCGGTGGCGCACGACCGCGCCCCTCACCCGACGCAGGGCGGCGGCAACCGCGGCTGGTGGCCAAACCGGCTCAACCTGCGGATCCTCGCCAAGAACCCCGTCGAGGGGAACCCGCTCGGCAAGGACTTCGACTACGCCGCGGCGTTCCAGAGCCTCGACCTGGCCGCGGTCAAGCGGGACATCGCCGAGGTGCTGACCACCTCGCAGGACTGGTGGCCCGCGGACTTCGGCCACTACGGCCCGCTGATGGTCCGGATGGCCTGGCACAGCGCCGGCACGTACCGGATCAGCGACGGCCGCGGCGGCGCCGGGTCCGGGCAGCAGCGCTTCGCGCCCCTCAACAGCTGGCCGGACAACGGCAACCTCGACAAGGCCCGCCGCCTGCTGTGGCCGGTGAAGAAGAAGTACGGCCAGAGCCTGTCGTGGGCCGACCTGATGATCCTGGCCGGCAACGTCGCCCTGGAGACCATGGGCTTCAAGACCTTCGGCTTCGCCGGTGGCCGTGAGGACGTCTGGGAGCCGGAGGAGGACGTCTACTGGGGTCCCGAGACCGAGTGGCTGGACGACCGGCGCTACTCCGGCGACCGTGAGCTGGAGGACCCGCTGGGCGCCGTCCAGATGGGCCTCATCTACGTCAACCCCGAGGGCCCGAACGGCAACCCGGACCCGATCGCCGCGGCCCGCGACATCCGCGAGACGTTCCGCCGCATGGCGATGAACGACGAGGAGACGGTCGCGCTGATCGCCGGCGGCCACACCTTCGGCAAGACCCACGGAGCGGGCGACGCCGACCTGGTCGGCCCCGAGCCGGAGGCGGCCCCGATGGAGCAGATGGGCCTGGGCTGGAAGAGCGCCCACGGCTCCGGCAAGGGCGCCGACGCCATCACCAGCGGTCTCGAGGTGACCTGGACGACCACCCCGACCCGATGGTCGAACGACTTCTTCGAGATCCTGTTCGGCTACGAGTGGGAGCTCGTCAAGAGCCCGGCCGGGGCGCACCAGTGGCAGGCCAAGAACGCCGAGGCCATCATCCCCGACGCCCACGACCCGTCGAAGAAGCGCGTCCCGACGATGCTGACGACGGACCTGGCGCTGCGGTTCGACCCGATCTACGAGCCGATCTCGCGGCGGTTCAAGGACAACCCGGACGAGTTCGCGGACGCCTTCGCTCGCGCCTGGTTCAAGCTGACCCACCGCGACATGGGCCCGATCCAGCGCTATCTCGGCCCCGAGGTCCCGGACGAGGTGCTGCTGTGGCAGGACCCGATCCCCGCGGTCGACCACGAGCTCGTCGACGCCGCCGACATCGCGTCGCTCAAGGAGCGGATCCTGTCGTCCGGGCTGACGGTGTCCCAGCTCGTGTCCACCGCGTGGGCGGCGGCCTCGTCGTTCCGCGGCAGCGACAAGCGCGGCGGCGCCAACGGCGGGCGGATCCGCCTCCAGCCGCAGATCGACTGGGAGGTCAACGAGCCCGACCGGCTCAAGACGGTGATCCGCACCCTGGAGGGGATCCAGGAGTCCTTCAACTCCGCCCAGACCGGCGGCAAGAAGATCTCCTTCGCCGACCTGGTCGTGCTCGGCGGCTGCGCCGCCGTGGAGAAGGCGGCCAAGGACGCCGGCTTCGACATCGAGGTCCCGTTCACCCCGGGACGCATGGACGCGACCCAGGAGATGACGGACACCGAGTCGTTCGCCGCTCTGGAGCCGGGCGCCGACGGGTTCCGCAACTACGTCGGCAAGGGGCAGCGCCTCCCGGCCGAGTACCTGCTCCTCGACAAGGCGAACCTGCTCACCCTGACCGCGCCCGAGATGACGGTGCTGGTCGGCGGGCTGCGGGTGCTGGGCGCCAACTACCAGCAGTCCAAGCTGGGCGTCCTCACCGACACCCCGGAGAAGCTGACCAACGACTTCTTCGTGAACCTGCTCGACATGGGCGTCGAGTGGAAGCCGACGTCGGAGGACGGCACCACCTTCGAGGCGCGCGACGGATCGGGCGAGGTCAAGTGGACGGGCACCCGGGCCGACCTGGTCTTCGGGTCCAACTCCGAGCTGCGCGCGCTCGCCGAGGTCTACGCGAGCGACGACGCGAAGGAGAAGTTCGTCAACGACTTCGTCGCGGCCTGGAACAAGGTCATGAACCTGGACCGGTACGACCTGTCCTGACCCTGGCCTGACCCAGGGGATCCGATATCGGAGCCCCACGCCGGACCCGGTATGGCCTCTGAAGTGCGAAGGGCCCCCGTCCATCAGGGCGGGGGCCCTTCCCGTGCGGCCGGACCCGGTCTTGGCGCATCCCGGTGAACCGGGTCATCATGGGTTCGGTCTCGCTGACAAGGAGTTTCGATGGGCAGCCGCACGGCGTACCGCACCTGTCCTCTCTGCGAAGCCCTCTGCGGCCTTGAGCTCACCCTTGACGACTCGGGCACGATCACCGGCGTGCGCGGCGACCGGAACGACCCCCTGAGCAGGGGATTCATCTGCCCCAAGGGCGCCACGCTCGGCCGTCTCGACGCGGACCCCGACCGGTTAGGGGAACCGCTCGTCCGGGACGGCGGCACGCACGTACCGGCGGCGAGCTGGGACGACGCGTTCGCCGTCGTCCGGGAACGGCTGCACGACGTCATCGAGCGGCACGGCCGGGACGCCGTCGCCGTCTACCTCGGCAACCCGTCTGCGCACTCCATCGCGGGGCCCCTCTACGGCGCGGCCATCATCAAGGCGCTCGGCACCCGCAACGTCTACACCGCCAGCACCGCCGACCAGATGCCCAAGCACGTCAGCAGCGGCTACATGTTCGGCGACCCGCTGGCGATCCCGGTGCCCGACCTCGGCCGCACCGCGCACCTGCTGATGCTCGGGGCCAACCCCCTGGAGTCCAACGGCAGCCTGTGCTCGGCGCCCGACTTCCCTGGACGTCTCAAGGCCATCCAGGCGCGCGGCGGCAAGGTCGTGGTCGTCGATCCGCGCCGGACCCGCACCGCCGACCTCGCCGACGAGCACGTCTTCATCCGGCCGGGCACCGACGCCTACCTGCTGATGGCGCTGGTGCGCACGCTGTTCGACGAGGACATCGCCGACGAGCCCGAGCACCTGGCCGGGCGCGTCCTGGGCCTGGACGACCTGCGCGCCCTCGCCGTCGGCTTCACCCCGGAGCGGGTCGCGCCCGTGACCGGCATCCCCGCGCCGGTCATCCGGCGCATGGCCCGGGAGCTGGCCGCGGCCCCCACCGCGGCCGTGTACGGGCGCATCGGCACCTGCACCCAGGCGTACGGGACGCTCAACAGCTGGCTCATCGACGTCCTCAACGTCCTGACCGGCAACCTGGACCGTCCCGGCGGCGCCATGTTCCCGCGCGCCGCGCACACGCCCGTCTACCGGCGCAAGCGCCCGTTCACCACGGGACGGTGGCGCAGCCGCGTCCGCGGCCTGCCCGAGGTCAACGGCGAGCTTCCCGTCGCCACGCTGGCCGACGAGATCGACACGCCGGGCGAGGGCCGGATCAGGGCGCTGATCACCATCGGCGGCAACCCGGTGCTGTCCGTACCGAACGGCACCCGGCTGGACGCGGCGCTGGACGGCCTGGAGTTCATGGTCAGCGTCGACCCGTACCTCAACGAGACCACCCGGCACGCCGACGTGGTGCTGCCGCCGCCCCGCCCGGCCCAGACCCCGCACTACGACCTGGCGCTGCTTCCCCTGGCCGTCCGCGACTACGTGCGGTACTCGCCGCCCGTCGTGCCGCCGCCGGAGGGGCGTCCCACGGAGGCGGAGATCCTGGCCCGCCTCGCCGTCATCGCCTCCGGGGTGGACGGCGACCCCGCCGCCCTGGACGAGATGATCATCATGTCCACGCTGGGCAAGGCGGTCGCCGCGCCGGGGTCGCCCGTCCACGGCCGGGAGCCGGACGAGCTGCGCAAGCTGCTGCTGAACGGCGGCAACACCTCCACGACCGAGCAGCGCCTCGACATGATGCTGCGCCTCGGCCCGTACGGCGACGGCTTCGGCGCCGACCCGTCCGGCCTGACCCTGGCGCGCCTGCGCACCGAACACCCGCACGGGCTCGACCTGGGTCCCCTCAAGCCCCGGCTGGACGAGGTGCTGTGCACCGCCTCGGGCCGGATCGAGCTGTGCCCGCCGTCGTTCGCCGCCGACGCCGACCGCCTCCTGGCCGCGCTCGACTCCCCTCCGGAGGACCAGGACCGGATGCTGCTGATCGGTCGCCGCCACCTGCGTTCCAACAACAGCTGGATGCACAACGTCCCCGAGCTGGTGCGCGGCTCCAATACCTGCACGCTCCAGCTCAACCCGTCGGACGCGGCCCGCCTGGGCGTCTCCAAGGGCGACGCCGTCCGCGTCCAGTCCAGGTCGGGCACGCTGGAGGCGGTCGCCGAACCCACCAACAGGGTCATGCCGGGCGTCGTGAGCCTCCCCCACGGCTGGGGCCACGACCGTCCGGGCACCCGTACGGAGGTCGCCGGCCGGCACGCGGGGGTCAGCGCCAACGCGGTGACGGACGCACGCGAGATCGACCCGCTCTCCGGCACCGCCGTGCTGAACGGCGTCCCGGTGACCCTCGAACGCGCGACCTCCTGACGCCGCGCCGACACCCCGAGGATCCGTGACCGGGCAGGCGGCTTCCCGCTGCGCGCGGCGCCCCGGCGGTTGAACGTCCCGGCCGGAACCGGGGTTTAGGTCATCCCGCCCTAGGTAGGTTTCTCCACATCAGTTCCGCTACCAGGGTCCCCGCCGCGTCCGCGGGAAGGGGTCGGCGAGCGGTTCCCCGGCTGGTCACGTGGAAGCCTCGGGGACTAGGGTCACACCGAGCGTCCCACATCGCGGCCGTCTAGGAGGGACATGAACCGAAGGGCGAACAGGAGCTTCCGGCGCGGGACCCGGCCGCAGGCCCGGCCCAACCCGGTGGACCTGGCTGACGGCCTGGAGCACGCCACGGGGTTGGATCGTGCCATCCGGGCTCTCTCGGTGGCCGTCCAGCGGACGCTGCATTCCGGGCCCGTCAAGGACGCCCTGCACGGCGTGCCCATCGGCCATCCCGCGCACCCGCCGCTGACCGACATGCCGATCGGCGCGTGGATGTCGGTCGCGGTCCTGGATCTGTTCCCGGGGACGGAACGGGCGTCCCAGGCCCTGGTCGCCGCCGGGCTCGCCGGCGCCGTGCCCACGGCGCTGACCGGGCTCGCCGACTGGGGGTCGCTGCAACGCGAACAGCAGCGCGTCGGCCTCGTCCACGCGGCGAGCACCGCCACCGCGAGCCTGCTCTACACGGCCTCGTTCGTGGCCCGCGCCCGCGGCCGTGACAACGCGGGACGGGCACTCGGCTACGCGGGGCTCACCGCGCTCCTCGCCGGCGCCTACCTGGGCGGGCACCTGGCGTTCCGGCAGGCCGCGGGCGCCAACCACGCCGACCAGGTCACGCATCTGATCCCGCTGGGCTGGCACGACCTGTGCGACGCGTCCGACCTGCCCGACGGGTGGCCCGTCCAGCGCCGCCTCGGGTACATCAGCCTGTTCGTGCTCCGGGACGGCGAGGAGGTGCACGTCCTCACCGACCGTTGCAGCCACCTGGCGGGACCGCTCCACCAGGGCCGGATCGTCGCCGACGAGAACGCCGAGCCGTGCGTGGTCTGCCCCTGGCACGGCAGCACGTTCCGGGTCCGCGACGGACAGGTCGTGCACGGCCCCGCCACCGGCCGCCAGCCGTCGTTCGAGACCCGCGTCCTGGAGAACGGCACCGTCCAGGTGCGGCCGGTCGGCTGAACGCGGCGATCACCCCGCGCTAGTCGGCGGGGGAGCCGGAGGGCTGCTCGTCGGAGATGGGGTATTCGACGAGGGCCAGCACGCGGCTGGCCATGAAACGGGCGGTGCGTACGGGGGAGCCGGTGCGGGTGACCTCGCTGACCTCGACAACGCCACGGCGGTTGGTGACCTCCACGCGGCGTCCCGCCCGGGTGGCGACGACCTCGTAGGTGCGGGTGCCCTCGCCCCCGGCATCGATCATGACCTCGACCCTGTCACCCTTCATGTACGCCCCTTGTACTCGAACAGATATTCGAAATTATACCCGCGAGAGGGCGCGTCGAACCGCGTTCCGGCCGGTCAGGAAAGGAGGCTGACCAGCGCCACCACCCCGACGACCACGATGAACCCGCGCAGCGCCACGGGCGGGACGCGCCGCCCGATCCGGGCACCGACCAGGCCGCCCAGCGTCGCGCCCACGGCCACCAGCGCGACGGCCAGCCAGTCGATCCGGGTGTCGCCGATGAACGACATCGCGATGAACAGGAGGGCCGCCACCCCGTTCACCACCGCCGACAGGACGTTCTTCGCGGCGTTGAGCCGTTGCAGGTCGTCGTCCAGCGCGATGCCGAGCAGCGCGATGAGGATGATGCCCTGGGCCGCCCCGAAGTAGCCGCCGTACATGCCCGCCAGCAGGATGCCCGCCCACAGCCAGGGACCGCCGTGCGGATGGTCGTGCTCGCGGCGGGCCAGCAGCCACCGTTGCAGCCGAGGCTGGACGATCACCAGCACCAGCGCGATCACGATCAGCGCCGGGACGATCACGTCGAACGCGCCCGGGGGCAGCCCCAGCAGCAGGGCGGCGCCGATCAGGGCGCCGGTGAACGAGGCGACGCCGAGCCGCAGCAGCCGTTCCCGCTGGCCCTTGAGCTCCACGCGATAGCCGTACGCGCCCGTCACCGAGCCGGGCACCAGGCCGATGTTGTTGGACACGTTCGCCACGATCGGGGGGAAGCCCAGCGCCACCATCGTGGGGAACGTGATCAGCGAGCCGGAACCGACGACGGTGTTGATGCCCCCGGCCGCGACCCCTGCGGCCAGAATCGCGGCCGCGTCCAGCATGTTCACGAACGTCCCACCAAAGCTCGGCAAAGAATCGAAAGGCAGAGGGAACGATCGTAGGGAACCGCCGTTCACGGATCGGCACCGGGGCAGGCCCAGACCACCGGAGACACCCGTGCCCACCCGTTGGCGGACGACGAGGCGGGGGCGCGGGCGGCGCCGCGGCTACACGGCGCGGGCGTACCAGCGGCCGCTCTGGCGTTCGACGGTGAGGGGAAGGCCGAAGCAGTCGCTCAGGTGCTCCGCGGTGAAGACCTCGTCCACCTTGCCCTGCGCGACCACCCGGCCGCCGCGCAGCAGCAGCGCGTGGGTGAACCCGTCCGGGACCTCCTCCACGTGATGCGTGACCAGCACCATCGTGGGGGCGAACGGGTCGCCGGCGAGGCGGCCCAGCCGGGCGACCAGGTCCTCGCGCCCGCCCAGGTCGAGACCGGCGGCGGGCTCGTCCAGCAGCAGCAGTTCCGGGTCGGGCATCAGCGCGCGGGCGATCTGCACGCGCTTGCGCTCCCCCTCGGACAGGGTGTCGAACCGGCGGCGGATGAGATGGCCGCAGCCGAGCGCCTCCAGCAGCTCGGCGGCCCGGCCGAGGTCGGTGGAGTCGTACTCCTCACGCCAGCGGCCCAGGATCGCGTAGGACGCCGTCAGCACCAGGTCGATCACCGTCTCACCGGCCGGGACCTTCTCGGCCACGGCGGCGCTGGCGATCCCGATGCGGGGACGCAGCTCGAACACGTCCGCGCGGCCCAGCTCCTCCCCGAGGATCCTGGCCTCGCCCACCGTGGGATGCATCATGGCCGCGGCGACCTGAAGGAGGGTCGTCTTCCCCGCTCCGTTCGGGCCGACGATCACCCAACGCTCGTCCTCGTTCACCGTCCAGGTGACCTCGCACAGCAGGTCGGCGCCGCCGCGCCTGACCCCCACCCCGCGAAGCCCCAGTACCTCACCGGCCATAGCGCGCCTATGTCCCCAATCTCGCCTTGCCAGGTGATCCGTCCTCAGGGAAGAACCTATGCGATGGAGAGCACTTATGGTGGTCTGCATGTGCGCTGCGCTTCGGCTTGGTGAAACGGGCAACGACGCGGGGGACGCCGCGACGGCTCTCGTCGCGTGGGGCAACGCCTGGCTGACCGGACACGTCGGGCCGGACGAGGCGGTGGACGCGATCGAGAAGCTCGCCGGTCCGCAGATCCTGAGCGGCGGCGCCGCGATCATGTCGACCGGTCCGGAGCTGCCCGGCACGGCCGGCCTTCCCGGCGGGCTCAACGGCCTCGGCGGGCTCGCCGACTCCGAGCGGGACGGTCCCGGAGGCGACACGCCGGACGGTGACACCGGCGGGTCGCCGCCGGAGCAGGCGCGGCAGGGGCAGCCGGGAGAGGTCACGCTGCGGCGCGGCCTCGGCGACCTGCGGGTCGGCGGGCTGATCGGGCTGCGGCTCGCGCTGCCCGCGCCCGGCGACCCGCTCGGCCTCACCGGGCCGCCCGCCTTCAACAGGTGCGCCCTGGAGGCCGGGGCCGCGGTCATCGCCGTCCTGCCGGGTCGCGCCGTGGGCCTGGTGCCGTCCGAGGACCGCCGGGGCTCGTCGTACGTGGGCGTGCGCTGGGAATCCCACGAGGCCGTCCCCGGCACCCCGGACGTCCCGGCGCTGCCCGACGCCGACCGCCAGCTGATGCTCGCCATGCGGGACGCCACCGAGGTCCTGCTCACGGTGGACGACGTGGCCGGGGTACCGCCCGAGATCACCGACGCGCTGGCCGACCTGCGCGACCCCGACCGGGGCGACCATCCGCTGGCGCCCGGGTACCCGCAGCGCGCGCACCGGGTCGCCGCGCTCGCTCAACGGCTGTCGCTGGTCGTCGACCTGGCCCGGCGGATGGACGACCGCGGGCTCACGGCCGACCAGATGCGGCGGCGCGCCGAGGCGCTGCGCCTGCTCGACCGGGCGGTCCGGCGGGCCCGCGTCGCGGCCTGCAACAGCGCGTTCGACCCCGTTCCCTGAGACGCCCGCCGGACAACGGGCTCCGGGGACGCAAACGGGACGCCCCCTCACCCGATGCTCCGGATGCGAGGACGCCCCGTCCGCGGCGTCACTGGGCCGGATGGCCCCGCCGTCGTCAAGAACGGACGACGAGCGTGTTGCAGATCTTGTCGGCGAACGTCTGCTTGCGCTCGTCCCACAGCGGCCACAGGAACCCGATGTAGCAGGCGAAGCTGTCGGCGACGTGGCTGATCCGGCGCAGCAGCGCCATCCCGAAGCCGATCGGCTGGCCGGTCTGCGCGCCGACCAGGCGGATGCCCATCTGGCGCTTGCCGATGGTCTGGCCGGTCGAGCCCTCCTGGTAGATCAGCCAGAGAAGCAGGCCGACGTACACCACCAGGGCGGCGACGATCATCAGGACGCCGATCACCGCGCCCGCGTCCCCGGCGCTGGTCAGGATGATGCCGAGGAAGTAGAGGATGCCGGTCGGCGCGCCGATGATCAGACCGTCGATCAGGGCCGCGCCGACACGTGAGCCCCACTCGGCGAGTTGGCCGGTGGACCCGTAGTGGTGGTGGACTTCCTGGTAGCCCGGCTGCACGGGCTGCTGTGCGTACCCCGGCTGGGCCGGGGGCTGCTGACCGTACCCAGGCTGACCGTAACCGGGCTGCGCCGGGGGCTGCTGACCGTAGCCGGGCTGCTGACCGTAACCGGGCTGCGCCGGAGGCTGCTGGCCATATCCGGGCTGCTGGCCATAGCCCGGCTGCTGACCGTACGGGTCGTAGGGGTTACCCACACTTGCTCCTTATTGATTGACCCTTTGGTGTTGTGACGCCCGCCGGACCGGGACGGCTCCGCGAGTCTGACCGGCGAGAAGCGTGCCTTCAAACCCGCAGGAGACCGAGCCGGGCGAGCTGCCACAGCTCCGACCCCAAGAGGGCGGTACCGAGCACCCATGCGCGAATGCCCGGCCGGAGTGCCCACCACCGCCTTCCCCATCCCAGCGGCGCGAGCGCCACGGCGACCGCGCCCGCGAAGGCCACCGGGTTCGCCAGGACGGCCTGGACCGGCCGGCCCGAACCCATCTCGATGAACACGGTGGTGCCCCCGCACAGTGGACAGGGAATCCCGGTGAACGCCCTGAGGGGGCAGAGCACGCCGGGGTCGTTGACGCGGTGGATCAACGCCGCTCCGATGGCCGCCGTGGCCATCGCCGCGACCCGCAGCGCCACGCCGGAAGGGCCGTGACGCGACGCGGTGAGGCTCCTGACGACGAGACCGCCCAGCGCACCCCGAGGTGCACCGGTGGCCGCCGCCCCGGGCACTGCCCCCAACGGATCCTCCGCACCGATGACTTGTTTCGAGTGACCCGTATATCGGGTTCACCCCGAGGTGGGTCAAGTCCAGGCGACGATCTGCGATCGGACCGTGACCTAGAGCGGGATCAATCCCACCACAAGGGGAAGCCTAGGACAAGACCATGAGCGGCCGGGCGGGATTCTTGCCGATCAACAGCGGAAACCCGCCGTTGCCGGGCGCGCGCATCTGCGGAACGTGGATCTACCGGGCGCGCGATGCAGAGGATGACGCAGAGGATGCGGAGACGAGGGGCGGGGATGCGGGGGTGCGGGGCTGCAGAGCGCGGGGTCGTTCGATGTGCGGGTGTCGTGCCGTCGCCTGTGAGCGTGGTCAGGTCTGGGTCTGAGCGGCCGCGCCCACGGTCATGGGACGCCCCGGCGTGGGGACGTGGGCGGGCTCGACCACATCGGCGATGACGCCGGTGATGTTGTCGGGGCCGCCGCCGTCGCGGGCGAGCTGGATCAGCCGGTCGATCGCGCGCTGCGGATCGGCCTCGGCCGACAGCACCTCGTAGATCGTCTGCGCGTCCACCACACCGCTCAGCCCGTCCGAGCAGAGCAGGTAGCGGTCGCCCAGGCGGCAGTCGCGCAGCTTCAGATCGGGCTCGCGGTCCTCGCGGCCGTCCAGCACCCGGTACAGGACGTGGGAGAGCCGGTTGGCCTCGGCGGCGTCGACCGGCGCGCCGCCCGACTGCTCGCTCTCGTTCTCCAGCAGGTCCTTCATGGTGTGGTCACGGGTGATCTGGAACAGCTCGCCGTCCCGCAGGAGGTAGCCCCGGGAGTCGCCGATGTGGGCGAGCGCGACCGAGGTGCCCGACCACAGCATCGCGGTCAGCGTGGTCCCCATCCGGCTCAGGTCGGGACGCTCCTCGCGGACGATGCGCAGCTTCTCGTTGGCCTCGGCCACCGCGCGTCCCAGGGCGTCCACCAGGTCGTCGAACGGCGCGTCGGCGTCCAGTGAACGCAGCGAACCGATGACGGTGGAGCTGGCGACCTCACCGCCCGCGTACCCGCCCATGCCGTCGGCGACCGCGATCAGCCGGGCGCCGGCATAACCGGAGTCCTCGTTGTTCTCGCGGTTGCACCCGATGTCGCTGCCTGCTGCGTATCTGATTGCTACGTTCATACCGATTTCGATGACGATCCTGTCAGAGGAGTTGTATCACTCGCCGGCCAGTCCGTGGCGCACGGCGAACAAGGCCGCCTGCGTCCGGTCCTGAACGCCCAGTTTCATGAGCAGATTACTGACGTGGGTCTTGACCGTTTTCTCGGACACGACCAGCGCGCGGGCGATCTCACGGTTGGACCTGCCCCGCGCTATCTGCACGAGCACCTCCCTCTCGCGTTCGGTCAGCACTGCCCGCTCGGCCGGCCCGCGGTCCTCGCCGGCGCCCGCCCGCCCGTCCCGCAGCATCGCCTCCGCGGCGTCCGGCGCGAACAGGACATGCCCATCATGGACGGCCCGGATCGCCTGGACGAGCGCCTGCGGGTCGACGTCCTTGTAGAGGTACCCCGCGGCGCCCGCCTGTACGGCCGGCAACACGTGCCCCCGCTCGGTGACGCTGGTCAGGACGAGGACCCGTGCCCGTACCCCACGAGCCCGCAGCTCCGACAGCGCGGTCAGGCCGTCGGCGCCCGGCATCTTGAGGTCCATCAGCACGATATCGGGCCGCAGCGATTCGGCCAGCGACACGGCGCTGACACCGTCCTCGGCCTCGCCGACCACCTCGATGTCGTCCTGAATGCCCAGGAAAGTGCGCAGGCCCTGGCGGACGACCGGATGGTCGTCGGCGATCAGCACCCTGATCACGGCACTCCTTCCCGCGCCCCCGCGCCGCTCGCCCGCGGTGCTGGGGTCAGCATGCCTCACAACGGCACCTCCAGCCGTACGACCGTGCCGTTTCCCGGCGCGGCGTCGATGGTGAGCGCCGCGCCGACCGACTCGGCGCGGTCGCGCATCGAGGCCAGGCCGAGCCCGCCTGCCTGCGGCTCGGCGCCGTTCTCCGCCGGGGCGCCCGTCGAGGCGGGGTCGAAGCCGGCGCCGTCGTCGTCCACCTCCAGCACCACGCGCCCGTCCGGGACGCGCAGCCGGACCTCGACCGTACGGGCGGACGCGTGGCGCAGCGCGTTGTGCAGGGCCTCCTGCGCGATCCGGTACAGCACCGCCTCCTGCTCCTCCGGCAGCGTGACCGGGCACTCCGCCGTGAACCGCACCTCGGCCTCGTACGCGCGGTCCAGCACCTCGACGTGCTTGCGCAGGGAGGCGACCAGCCCGTCGGCGAGGTCCGCGGGACGCAGCTCGAAGATCACGGCGCGCAGCTCGGCGAGGGCGTCGGCGGCCAGGCGTTCGACCTGTTCGAGTTCCTGGACGGCGCGGCCGGGGTCGCGCGCGGCGAGCGCTCCGGCGGCGCGCGCCGTCAGCCGCAGCGAGAACAGCTTCTGCGCCACGGCGTCGTGCAGTTCCCTGGCGAGCCGGTTGCGCTCGGCCACCACGGTCAGCTCGCGGTTGTGCTCGTACAGCCGGGCGTTGGTCATCGCGATGGCGGCGTGGGCGGCGAACAGCGTGAGCATCTCCTCGTCGGCCTCACTGAAGCCGCGCCGGCCGTCCCCGCGGTGGTGCTTGTTGGCCAGGAAGAGGATGCCCAGGACGTCATCGCCGTCCCGGATCGGCACCCCGAGGAAGTCCTTGAGGACGGGGTGCGCCACCGGCCACCCCTCGAACTCCGGCTCGCGGCGGATGTCGTCCAGCCTCTTCGGCGCGTTGTCGCGCAGCATCGCGGCCAGCATGCCGTGCTGCCGGGGCAGCGGGCCGATCGCCTCCCATTCCTCGTCGGTGACGCCCTCGACCACGAACTCGGCGAACGAGCCCTCCTCGTCCGGGACGCCGAGGGCCGCGTACCGCACGTCCAGCAGCCGCGCCGCCGCCCGCACGATCACCTGGAGGACTTCGTGGACGGACAGATGACGCGTCACGGCCAGCACCGCGGAGCTCACCGCTTGCAGGGCCTCCCAGGCGTCACCGGTCACCGTGGCGACGGCCGAGGCGGGCAGACCGGAGGGGCCGGACGCGCCGTTCCCGCGCTCGGTTCCCATGCCGATCCTCCGGTCGTCCAAGCTCCGCCGTATGGTCCGCCGCGTTCGCCGTGGTCGCGTCAAGGGTGGGGACCATCTCAGAAAGTACTCGCTGCGCGGAGCCGCCGAATCAGCAAAACGAGTTACGGGCGGGCCCGTTCTCGCCCTACCAAGGTGCGGGTCCGGGAGGGCCGTCGTCATCCCTGGGACCGGGAGACCTAGGACCAAGGGTTGACGGCGACCGGGGCGCGGGCCCGATGCCCCTCGGAGGGCCGCTTCATAGCGTCGATGCCATGAACGAGACGACCGATGCGAACGCCGGAACGACGCTGATCACCGGCGCCTCCCGCGGGCTCGGCCTGGCCCTGGCGGGCGAGTTCGCCGGGGAGGGGCGGCGCCTCATCATCACGGCGCGGGACGCCCCGCCTTTGGAGGAGGCCGCCGACGCCCTCCGGCGGCGGCTGCCCGCCGGGACCGGCCCGCGGGCCGTGACCGCCATCGCCGGGGACGTCGCCGACCCCGCGCACCGGGCCGCCCTCGCCAAGGCCACGGCCGACGCGGGCGGTATCGGCCTGCTGGTGAACAACGCGAGCACCCTCGGGACGGTCCCGCTCCCCCGGCTCGCCGACCAGCCTCTGGACGACCTGGAACGGGCGTTCGCGATCAACACCCTGGCACCGCTCGCGCTGATCCAGGCGCTGCTCCCCGGGCTGCGGGAACGGCGCGGCGCCGTCCTCAACATCACCTCGGACGCGGCGATCGAGGGCTACCCGGGCTGGGGCGGCTACGGAGCCACCAAGGCCGCGCTGGAGCAGCTGTCCAACGTCCTGGCCGCGGAGGAACCCGAGATCGCCGTGTGGTGGGTCGATCCCGGCGAGATGCGCACGCGGATGCTGCGGGACGCGGGCGAGGACGCCGACGCCGCGCCACCTCCCGAGCACGCCGCCGCGCTCCTGAAACGCCTCGTCACCGACCGTCCGCCCAGCGGCCGGCTTCGGGCCGCCGATCTGGAGGACCGAAGATGAGCACCGTGCTCGAATCCGATCCGAAGCCCGCCCGCACGTCACCGGCCCCGGCGGCCGCGCCCCCGGTACGGGAGAAGGGCATTCTCGGCGCGGGGTTCCGCGGCACCACGCTCGGGGTCGTCCTGGTCATCACCCTGATGGGGTTCGAGGCCATGTCGGTCGGCACCGTGATGCCGGTCATCGCCCGGGACCTGGACGGCCTGGCGCTGTACGCGTGGGGCTTCAGCGCCACCCTGATCGCGGGCCTTCCCGCCAACGTGCTGGCGGGGACCTGGGCGGACCGGTCCGGTCCCGCGCGGCCGCTGCTGGCGGGGGTGGCCACGTTCGTGCTCGGCCTGGTGATCGCCGGTGCCGCCCCCGGCATGTGGACGTTCGTGGCCGGGCGTGCCGTCCAGGGCCTGGGGACGGGCATCGCGCTCGTCGCCACGTACGTGCTCATCGCCCGCGTCTACCCCGAGCGCCTGCACCCGCGCGTGTTCGCGGCGCTTTCCGCGGCCTGGGTGCTGCCGACGCTGATCGGGCCGACGCTGGGCGGTGTGCTCGCCGAGCAGGTGGGCTGGCGGTTCGTGTTCCTCGGGCTGATCCCGCTGGTGATCCCGCCCACGGCGATGCTGATCCCGGCGATGCGCGGGCTCGGCACGTCCGGCGAGGGGCAGGACGACGGACAGGACGACGGCCAGGGCGCGTCCAGGGCGTCGCGGGGGCCGCGTACGGGGCGGCATCTGGCTGCGGTCACGGCGGCGGTGGGCACGGCCGTGCTTCTGTACGGCCTCGACCGGCCGGGCTGGGCGATCCTTCCGATCGCCGCCGCCGGGCTGGCCGGGCTGGGCGTGGGCCTGCCCCGCCTGCTCCCGCCCGGGACGCTGCGGATGCGGCGCGGCCTGCCGAGCGTGGTGCTGGCCCGGGGCCTGCTGGCCGGTGCGTTCTTCGGGACGGACGTGTTCATTCCCCTGGCGCTGACGTCCCTTCACGACTTCACCCCCACGCAGGCGGGGGTCGCCCTGATGGTGGCGTCGCTGGGCTGGTCGGCCGCGTCCCAGATCCAGGGACGGTCCCAGCGCCCGCGCGACTTCTACGCACGCCTCGGCGCCGTGCTGATCCTCATCGGGACCGTGACCACCACGGTCGCGCTGCACTTCGAAGGCTGGCTCGCCACGCCCACCTGGATCATCGGCGGTGTCGGCATGGGCTTCGCCTACGGCAGCCTCAGCGTGCTCCTGCTCTCCCTGTCGCCCAAGGACGAGCAGGGCGCCAACTCCTCCGCCCTGCAGATCGCCGACTCGCTCGGCTCGTCCCTGGTGATCGGCGTCGCGGGCGCCCTGGCCATGGCGTTCGGCACGGACCGCCTCGGCCTGGGGCTCGGCGTCGCGGGAACGGTCGTCGCCTCGATCGCGGCGCTCGGCGTGCTCGCCGCCTTCCGGCTGCGGCACACCTGCGCAGGGGAGCGATCATGAACGTGTCACCGAGGCCGGCATTCCTGGACTTCACCCTTCCCAAGGATCTGGAGGCCCACGAACCGCCGGAGGCGCGCCCGAGCGTCCCCGGGCGGGACCAGGTCAGGCTGCTGGTCGGGTACCGGGACAGCGGGGAGGTCCGCCACCACCGGTTCCACGATCTGCCCGGCCTGCTCCGTCCGGGAGATCTCCTCGTGGTGAACACCTCGGCGACCCTGCCCGCGGCCGTCCACCTGGACAAGCTCGACGTGCACTTCTCGACTCCCCTCCCGGGTCCGGCCGAGGACGGGGAACTGTGGCTGGTGGAACTGCGCCGCCGTACGGGCAAGTCGAGTTCCCCGTACCAGGGAGGTTCGCCCAACGAGTGGATCCCCATGCCGGGAGGCAGCACGCTCACCCTCCTCCGGCGGCGGACCCAACGGCTGTGGGTGGCTCGCCTCAGCACAAGCGTCGTCCCTTACCTGCACCGCTACGGGGTGCCCATCCGGTATGGCTACGTGCGGGAGGGCTGGCCCACGTCCGCCTACCAAACCGTCTTCGCGGAGGCGCAACAGCCTTGGGAAGACGGGAGGCCCGACACCGGCAGCGCGGAAATGCCCAGTGCGGGGCGTCCCTTCAGTAC
Source organism: Actinomadura sp. SCN-SB (assembly GCF_043906805.1). NCBI lineage: Bacteria > Bacillati > Actinomycetota > Actinomycetes > Streptosporangiales > Thermomonosporaceae > Actinomadura > Actinomadura sp. SCN-SB. Next base: position 161,712 of record NZ_JBIMPP010000007.1, read on the forward strand.
GGAACTGGTCACCCGCCTGGTCTCCAAGGGCATCCTCATAGCGCCGATCACGCTCCACACGGGCGTGGCCTCACCGGAGGCGCACGAACCCCCGTACGCGGAACGCTACGAGGTGCCGCCTGTCACCGCCGCCCTGGTAGATCACATACGCACGCGCCGCCCCGGGGGAGGCAGGGTGATCGCCGTGGGGACAACGGTCGTCCGGGCCCTGGAGACGGCCGTGGACGACCAAGGGCGGGTGCGGCCATCCCAAGGGTGGACCGAGCACATCGTCACCCCGGAGCGGGGCGTACGGGCCGTCGACGGGCTCCTCACGGGCCTGCACGAGCCCAGGTCGTCCCACCTGATGATGCTCGCCGCCATCGCGGACGAAAATCTGGTGAAGCGGACCTACGACGCCGCCCTCGCCGAGGGCTACCTCTGGCACGAATTCGGGGACCTGAACCTCCTCCTGCCCTGAGGCGCGGCGTCCCGGATCGTGGACGCGGTGCGCGAGCCTCCGGTCCGGGCCGGTAGCGTGGTGAGCAGCATGAACGGCTCAGCTCAGCGCACGCTGCTCATTACGCTCACCGGCCGCGACCGTCCCGGAGTGACCTCGCGCCTGTTCACGACGCTGTCGGAGTTCCCGCTGACGGTGGCGGACGTGGAACAGGTGGTCATCCGCGGCAGGCTGATCCTCGGCGTCCTGGTCGCCTACTCCGACGGCACCGACATCGGCCGGGTCTGGTCCGCCGCCGAACGGGTCGCGAACGATCTCGACATGGAGATCGAGATGTCCACCGGGCGGGACAAGAGCGCGCCGAGCCACCGCGGACGGCTGCACGTCACCGTGCTCGGCGCCCCGCTCCGCCCGGACGCCATGGCCGGGATCGCGGGCCGGATCGCCGCGGGCGCCGCCAACATCGACCGCATCGAGCGGCTCGCGCACTACCCCGTCACCTGCATCGAGATGGACGTCTCCGGCGCCGACCCGGAGGCGCTGCGCGCCGCGCTGGCCGTGGAGGCCGCCGAGCGCCAGGTGGACGTGGCCGTCCAGCAGGGCGGGCTGCACCGGCGCGCCAAGCGGCTGATCGTCATGGACGTCGACTCCACCCTGATCCAGGGCGAGGTCATCGAGCTGCTCGCCGAGCGGGCCGGCTGCCTGGACGAGGTGGCGAAGGTCACCGAGGCGGCGATGCGCGGCGAACTGGACTTCGAGGGCTCGCTGCGGGAGCGGGTCGCGCTGCTGGCCGGGCTCGACGCCGCCGAGATCGACTACGTGCGGGACCGGATCGAGCTGGCCGCGGGCGCCCGCACCATGGTCAGGACGCTGAAGCGGCTCGACTACAAGTTCGCGATCGTCAGCGGCGGGTTCACCCAGATCACCGATGCCCTGGTGGCCGACCTGGGGATCGACTACTCGGCCGCCAACACCCTGGAGATCCAGGACGGCAAGCTGACCGGACGCGTCGTCGGCCCCGTCCTGGACCGCGCGGGCAAGGCCAAGGCGCTGGAGCGGTTCGCCCGCGAGGCCGGGGTGCCGATCAGCCAGACCGTCGCCATCGGGGACGGCGCCAACGACCTCGACATGCTCCAGGCCGCGGGCCTGGGCGTCGCCTACAACGCCAAGCCGGTCGTCCGCCAGGCCGCCGACACGGCCGTCAACGTGCCCTACCTCGACACGATCCTGTTCCTCCTGGGCATCTCCCGGGACGAGGTGGAGGCCGCGGACGCGGCCGACGCCCTCCACTCCGGCCACTGACCTTCCCCGGCTCCCCTCGCCCTCCCCCTCGGCGGTCACGTACCGCCTCGTACCGGGCGGCTCGAAGACGCCGCGGGACGGCCTATCGAGCGCGCCGATGCGGGTACATGGTGATCGTTCGGTGCCGGAGGAGAGCCGGTTGGGGGGCGAGCGAGTGCTGGAGCGTGCCCGGTCGTCCTACGCCCGCATCGAAGGGCGGGTGGCCCCCTACTACGGGCTCTCGTCCTCGCTCGCGATCTCCCTCCCGCTGCTGGTCGGCGCCATGACCGGGCATGGGGACGCGGGGTCGGTGTTCTCGCTCGGGGCCTTCCTCGTCGCGCTCCGGGCCCCCGAGGGGCCGTACGGCGCCCGCGCGCGCAACCTCGCCAGCGCCCTCGTCGTCGTCGGCATCGGCTCGCTGATCGGCGGGCTGCTCAGCGGGCACCCGTGGCTGACCGCGATGATCGTGCCGGCGATCATCGTGCTCGGCGCGGCGGCGTCCTGGATCGGCCCGACCGCCGGGCTGGCCGTCCTGCTCACCGCCATCCGGCAAGGGGACGGCGACATCCTGTACGCGGGCTTCCTGGAACTGATGGGCGGCCTGCTGACCACGGCCCTGTTCCTGGCGCCCTGGCCGGCCCGGCGACTGCGACCGCTGCGCACGACCATCGCCGAGGCCGCCGACGCCGTCGCCGAGGCCATGGACGCCGTCGCCGAGAACATCGGCACCGCCGACCCCGCGCCCCTGGAGGCCGCCGAACCGGACGACGAGGAGCTGGCCTCGGTCACCCGCAAGCACGACTGGGACGAGGCCCGCCTGGCGGCGTACCAGGCCCTCGCCTCCGCCCGCGCCACCGCCGAGTTCTACCGTTCCGGACGGGGCCGCAGCGATGAGCCCACCCGTCCCGAACGGCTCCTCGACGCGCTGACCAGGGTGCTGCAGGAGACCGTCGGGGTGCGGTCCCAGGTCGAGATGGCCCTGAGCGCCCCGCCCGAGCGCGAGTGGGAGCAGGAGGCGCGGGTCGCGATGAGCGCCCTGGCCGCCCGGGTCCGGCTGATCTCGGGCGTGGTCGAGGCGACCGGCGACGCGCCGCTGGGCGGCGGCGACTCCGCGGCGATCCGCCGCCTGGGACGGCGCAGCGAGGCGATCCGCCGGGCCGGGCTCGCCGGCGACGAGGACCTGGTCGCCGTCGCGATGATCGTCGATATCAGGCGTTCCCTGGAACGGCTCGAAGGCAGCGTGGACGCGGCGCGGCGGCTCGCCGCCGGCGGCGTCCAGCTCGGCGTCACCACGCCCCGCCTGCTGCGTGAGACCCCGGCACCGATGCACATCTGGCAGCAGCTCAGCAAGGCGATCCGCACCCGTTCCCCCGGTTTCCGCGAGGTCACCAGGATCGGCCTGACCGCGGTGGTGGCGATGTCGCTGTCGGCCGCGCTGAAGCTGCCGCACGGCCACTGGCTGACGATCACCGCGATGCTCAGCCTGCGCGGCACGTACGGGGAGACCGTCGAGCACCTGGTGCAGCGGATCGGCGGCACCGCCGTCGGGTCCGCCTTCGCCGCGGTGCTGCTGACCCTGGCGTCCGACCAGCCCACCACCGCCATCCTGATCTTCATCGTGGCGATGATCGCCTTCTCCACCCGGACGGTGAACTTCACCTACTGGTGGCTGTTCAGCACGCCGCTGACGATGCTGCTGCTGGACTTCTCCATCCCGTCCGGCTGGCTCGCCGCCGGGCAGCGGGTCGGGCTCACCCTCGCCGGCGGGGTGCTGGCGTTCCTCGCGGTCCGGCTGCTGTGGCCCACCGGGTACGCCGAGCGGCTGCCCGCCCGCCTCGGCCGGGTGATCGGGCTCAACGCGGAACTGTCCCGGATGACGGCGGAGGTGCTGGAACGCCGCGCCGACCGGCTGCCGCAGGACACGATCTCCAAGGTGAACGAGGCCGTCGACGGCGTCGAGGAGGCCCGTGTCCAGCTCGGCAAGGAGCGCGTCCCGGACGAGGAGGCGATCGCGAAGCTGAGCAACGCGGTCGCCGCCGCCCACCGCGTCCGGGACGACCTGATCGCGATCAGCCGCATGCCGCACGTCGAAGAGGTGGACCCCGGTCCGCTCGCCGAGATCCTCGAACGATTCGCCGACGCCATGGAGGAGGCGACCGACGCCTTGGAGAACCCCGACTTCCGGCCCCCCGAGCCACCGCCCGACGCGCCGTCGCCAGAACAACGCCTCACCGAGGAGTTCGTCCGGCTGGAGACGCGCCTGGCCTCGCTCGCCCGCCGCCGCCGCGCCGAGGTGAAGTCGGGCGTGAGCACCGACGAGCCGACACCGCTGCGGCGCGCCCTGCTCCAGGCGTCCAGCTACCGCAACGCCGCCCGCTCCCTGCGAGGCGACATCGAAGAGCTCATCGAGAACTCCCGCGGCGCGCTCAACACGGGCTGATCAGTCTTTGGGCGTCCGGTACGTGATCAGCGAGCCGCCGCCCTTGCGCGCGTCGCTCCACGTCCCCGCGATATCGATCACCGCGAGCGCGCTGGTCGGGAAGTCCCGCGGGCCCTCGCCCGCCAGGTCGTGGACGAGCAGGTGCACCGACGGGTTGTGGCCGATCAGCAGCAGCCTGCGCACCTCGTCGCCGGTCCCGCGGACCAGGTCCAGCAGGACGTCCGGATCGTTGTCGTAGATGCGGGACTCGTACGCGACCTCGCTGGTCGTCAACGCCAGCCCGACCAGGGTCTGCCGGGTGCGCACGGCCGTGGAACACAGCACCGCGTCGGGCGTCAGGCCCCCGTTGCGCAGCCATTCCCCGGTCGCCGCCGCATCCCGCCTGCCCCGTTCGTTGAGGGGACGATCGATGTCGGGGAGCCCTGGTCCTGCGGCGGCCTTGGCGTGGCGGAGCACGATGAGCGACGGCATGCCCGCAACCCTAGCCCGACCCGTCCCCCGACGATCACCCGCCACCGGGTCGCCGTCAGGGCGCGGCGACCACGGCGATCAGCCACAGGGCCACCATGATCCCGAGCATCCCGCCGAGGATGATGGCCAGCCCCTTGGGGCCGGACAGCGTGGACTTCCCGCCGTCACTCACAGCCGTCGCCTCCTCCCGTTCCGTTCGTACGCTGTGCGAGCCTCCAGGGCGCTCACCCAGCGTACGTCCACGCCCACCCGCCCCCGACACCACCCGGACGGCGAAAGGGGCCGGCGGGTCGCCGGCCCCTTCACGCTTCTGTCTGGACGGGTCAGGACTTGTTCGCCGGAGGCCGCTCCGAAGCCGCCTTCTCTCCGTCCGCCCCGGCACCGGACGCGACGGCCTCGACCGGCTCGCCGCCCTTCTCGCCGGACTCGACGGCCTCGGGCGGCGCGCCCTCGCTCTCCACCGGGGGCTTGGCGTCCCCGGAGCCGATCGGGTCGGCGCGCCGCTTGGAGATCACGATGGCGCCGACCACCACGGCGATCGCGGCGACCGCGACGCCGATCCGCAGCGGCAGGTTGCCCGCGTAGGTCACGACGGCGTCCGCGATCAGCAGCGCGACCAGGTTCATCACCTTGATCAGCGGGTTGATGGCGGGACCGGCGGTGTCCTTGAACGGGTCGCCGACCGTGTCGCCGATCACCGTGGCCTCGTGCGCCTCGCTGCCCTTGCCGCCGAGGTTGCCCTCCTCGACCAGCTTCTTCGCATTGTCCCAGGCGCCACCGGAGTTGGCGAGGAACACCGCCATCAGCACGCCCGCGGCGATGGCGCCGCCGAGGAAGGCGCCCAGCGGCGCGTACCCGAGCGCGAACCCGACCGCGATCGGCGTCATGATCGCCAGCAGGCCGGGGGTGGCCAGCTCGCGCTGCGCGTCCCGGGTGCAGATGTCGACGACCCGGTCGTAGTCCGGCTTCTCGGAGTAGTCCATGATCCCGGGCTTGGTGCGGAACTGCTCGCGCACCTCGACGACCACCCGGCCGGCCGCGCGGCCCACCGCCATGATCGCCAGTCCGGAGAACAGGAAGACCACCGACGCGCCGACGATCAACCCGATCAGCACGTTCGGGTTGTCGATGGACAGGCTGAAGGTCGCGAAGCCGCCCAGCGCGTCCCGCGCGTCGGCCGAGGCGTCCTGGAGCGCCGACACCACGGTGGTGCGGAACGACCCGAACAGCGCGGTCGCGGCCAGCACGGCCGTCGCGATCGCGATCCCCTTGGTGATCGCCTTGGTGGTGTTGCCGACCGCGTCCAGCCGCTCCAGCACCCCGGCGGCCTCGCCCTGCACGTCGCCGGACATCTCGGCGATGCCCTGGGCGTTGTCGGACACCGGGCCGAAGGTGTCCATCGACACGATCACGCCGACGGTGGTGAGCAGCCCGGTCCCGGCCATCGCGACCGCGAACAGCGCGACCGTGGTGTTGCCGAAGCCGAGCAGGAACGCGCCGTACACCGCGCCGCCGATCACCAGCGCCGTGTAGACCGCCGACTCCAGGCCCAGCGAGATACCGGACAGGATCACCGTGGCGGGCCCGGTGCGCGCGCTGCCGGTGACCTCCTGGACGGGCTTGCGGTTGGTCTCGGTGAAGTAGCCGGTCAGCAGCTGGATGGCGCTGGCCAGGACGATGCCGATCAGCACGGCGCCGAAGGCCACGATCCGCGGGTCGGCGTCCAGCCCGCTGATGGCCTGGTCGCCCACGCCGGTCAGGTCACCGAAGGACGAGGGGAGGTAGGTGAAGGCGGCGATGCCGACCAGCACGGCGGAGATGACCGCGGAGATGAAGAAGCCGCGGTTGATCGCGGACATCCCGGACCTGTCGCCGTCCCGCGGCGCCACCGCGAAGATCCCGATGACCGCGGTGATCACACCGATCATCGGCACGATCAGCGGGAAGACCAGGCCCTCCGTACCGAACGCCGCCGAGCCCAGGATCAGCGCCGCGACCAGCATGACCGCGTACGACTCGAACAGGTCGGCGGCCATCCCGGCGCAGTCGCCCACGTTGTCGCCCACGTTGTCGGCGATGGTGGCGGCGTTGCGCGGGTCGTCCTCGGGGATGCCCTGCTCGACCTTGCCCACCAGGTCGGCGCCCACGTCCGCCGCCTTGGTGAAGATCCCGCCCCCGACTCGCATGAACATGGCCAGCAGCGCGGCGCCGAAGCCGAAGCCCTCCAGCACCTTGGGCGCGTCCCCCTTGTAGGCGAGCACCACGACCGCCGCGCCGAACAGGCCGAGGCCCACGGTGAACATCCCGGCGACACCGCCGGTGCGGAACGCGATCCGCATCGCCCGCTTCTCGCCGTCCGGCTCGCGGGCGGCCGCCGCGACCCGCACGTTCCCGCGGACCGCGAGCCACATCCCGACGAAGCCGGTCACGGCGGAGAACAGCGCGCCGATGACGAAGAAGATCGACCGTCCGATGCGCTCCCCGTTGGAGTCGGCCGGCAGCAGGAGCAGGACGAGCGGGATCAGGATCACGAAGATCGCGACCGTGCGGAACTGGCGTTTGAGATACGCGCCCGCGCCTTCTTGCACGGCGCGCGCGATGTTCTGCATCTTCTCGGTGCCCTGACCGGCGGCCAGTACCTCACGTACCAGTCCTCCGGCGACGACCAGTGCCAGCAGCGCGATCACGGCGACGACGACGACCAGGGAGAGGTCGCCGCCGCCAAGATCCACGTCTGCGCCGGCCGGGCTTGACAGGGAAAGCCCAGACATCCGTTCCGTCCTCCTCGACAGGGGCGTTGCGATCTTGACCGATATGGACGATCTTTACCGCGTACCCACGCAGGTGGCGCTTGAGACGCCCGCACGGCAACGCGGGTGCGGGGAGTCTACGCAGGCAGGTGCCGGAAGAGAAGACTTGCCGTCTCATAATCCCGGTGTCGGCGAAAAGCAATCCCGGGCACGCAGGAATTTGCCCCGATAGCGCCCGACCCGGCCGTCTTCGCAGGTAGCGGCCACCACGCGGCACCCCCATGCTGCCACCGCCGATCCCCGAAAGTGGATCATGACTCCCCTGCCCGCGTGTCGCCCGACGGCATTCGGCTCACATCAATCCCCAAATAGGCTCAGCCCGAAATCCCCCATCCCTCCAATCCAAGATCGTTAACGACGACCCTCCCATAGCACCCCCACCCCACACGCAACGAACCCCGAAAGCACCCCACCCAAGAGAAGAACCAGACCCCCAGCACCCGGCGCCCGAACACGCCCCGAGGACGACAGCACCCCTCCAACCAACCACCCCCTGACCCACAAGACCCCAGCCACAGCTCCCACCCCAACGAGGAGGAGGCCAGCGCCGCCCCCAACAACATGCGTGAATCCGCTGAACGAGTGCCACGCAGGCCACCATGAGGACGACGACGGCTTCCCTCACACCCACCGACCACCCCGGCAGGACGCGCTGACCCCGCGATGGCTCCCGGCAGGCGATTGACGCTGCCAACGCGACGACCCGGGGCGCACAACCTGGCCCCCCTGCGTACCCAGGCAAGCACGCACACTCCGATCGGCGGGCAGCCAAGCGCGCACTCCACCATCACGCGCGTCGTGGCACGCGCCAGTGCCCGCCACCACGGCCACTCGCAGCGCGAGTCACCTCGCAGAAAGGCCACCAGACCCGCCCATCAAGCGCCGGGCCGCTCCCACAGCAGACTCCCGACCACGCCGCGCTTAGCCTGTGAGCAAGGGCAGCGACCGTTGCTGCTACGGGCCTGCACTCAGCACGTCCCATATCACGGGCACGGGCGTCGTCCACATCGCGTACCAACAAACGGCGAACCACTTACGGCTGCGTCATCCACCTCAGGAAACCTCGTCGGCCTCGCGAGGGCTCAGCTCAACCTGAGGTCGACCGAAGGCGCCGAAGCGCTTGGCACTCATCGTGCCGTCCACGCCTCACCGCGATCTCACCACAACAAGTTGCCGGCTCGGTCCGGCGGTGGTCCCCCGGCAACCCGCCGCGCCATCAAGGCAGGGCGAGGCCGAAGGCAACTCGGATGTGCCTGAAGTCGCCGCGCTCCATCTCGGCCGGCTCGCAGTACGCGGTGTGGGTCGGCTCGTCCGCATCCAGGCGAGCCACCTTTGGTGGTGCAGTGCATGCACTCCGCAGTGCATACGGCGCCTCCGGCAGATGTCTCGCGCCGCCGCGGTGCTGGAGGCCGCCACGCCGAGCCCGCTGATCGTTGCGTATCGGAAGGTCGGGCCGGTGCGAAGGCACGAGTTCACGATGCCGTACCGGGCGCGGGTCAACCGACACATCGAGCGTGCCCGCCGGGCCGCCACGCGAGCAGACCAGCGACGCGGGCCGCAGATGACCGCGTCCCGCGCGTAAGGCGGCTCGACCGACGAGCCGGTCCGGGCGCGACCCGGGTTACCTTCCACAAGAACGCTCCGCGCGTCCGTACGCCGACATTCGAGCGGGGCAGGGGGCTAGGCGGGGGAAGGCTCGGATTCGACGGGCCAGCTCATGCGGATCTGGACGCCCTTCGGGGTGGCGGAGATGTCCACGTCGTCGGCGAGGCCGGCGATGACGGCCAAGCCGAGTTCCGCCGTGTCGCCGCCCCAGATGCGTTCCAGTTGCTCGCGCCCCGTGTCGTCGGACGCGAGGGGGGTGGCGTCGGGAAGTCCGCTGGCGGCGTCGTCAGCGGAGACGGCGTCGCTGACGACGACCTCGAACCGGCGGCCGGTGCCGCTCAGTTCCAGCCGCACGGGCTCGTCCGGGCAACGCCGCCGGTGAGCCTCCACGGCCCGGGAGCATGCTTCGCCGACCGCCAGCCGCACCTCGTCCAGCAGGGCCTCGGCCACGCCACTGCGGCGTGCCACCGCGGTGACGATCAGCCGGGCCGTCCGGACGTGGACGGGCAGTGCGCTGAAAGAGAGCTCAACGGTCGCCATCTTCCGGGGGGCCGCTACTTGGCGCCCTTGCGCTTTTCCTCGGCCTCGGCGATCGAGTCATGGATGCCGAAGACCTTGGTCAGACCGGTGATCCGGAAAATCTTCAGGATGCGCTCCTGCGTGCACACCAGCTCCAGCGACCCGTCGTGCGCACGCACCCGCTTGAGCCCTCCGACCAGCACGCCGAGGCCCGTGGAGTCGAGGAACTCCACCTTCTCCATGTCCACCAGGAGGTGGAACTTGCCCTTGTTGACAAGGTCGATCAGCTTCTCGCGAAGCTTCGGCGCCGTGTAAACATCGATCTCGCCCTCCACGGTGATGACCGTGAGGCCGTCGTCGGTGGTGTAGTCGTTCACCTTCAGGTCCACAGATCCTCCAGCGCCGTACAGCTCTATCTGATCCCGTAGCCACCCGACGCCGTACGACGCCCGCGGCCGCGGGACTTCGCCCGTGATTCAACCACGCTCCGGCATCGCGCACGCAGATAATCGCCCACTCGGGCGAAACTTCGCGCCGTCCGTCTGACCTGCTGATCCACTGGTCAAGGCAGGGGGTTAACGGCCACCGGCGCCGGGGCGTTCCCGTTGTCGTTCCCCGGCTGGCACACTGAAAACCTGATGGCCGTCCAAAGAGCTTCGTCCCCACTCGACCGGCTGCTCGCGGATCCGACGCGGCGCGACAGGATCACGCATGTGGAGAGCGTTCCGGCACGTGAGGGCCGTCGCGCGGACTGGCCGGACTGGACGCCTCCGCTGCTGCGCGACCGGCTGACGGCCGCGGGGGTCGAGGCCCCCTGGCAGCATCAGGCGACGGCCGCCGAGCACGCTCACGCCGGCCGTTCTGTGATCATCGCCACCGGCACCGCGTCCGGGAAGTCGCTAGCCTATCTGCTACCGTCCGTCGCCGCCATCTATGAGGAGGACCCGCGGCGCGAAGGCACCGTGTTGTATCTCGCGCCCACCAAAGCGCTCGCAGCCGACCAGCTCCGCGCCCTACGCGCCCTGCGGCTCACCCGTGTGCGCGCGGCAACCTACGACGGCGACACTCCTCGCGACGAGCGCACCTGGGTACGCCAGCACGCCAACTACGTGCTGACCAACCCCGACATGCTGCACCGCTCCATCCTTCCCTCCCACGCCCGCTGGGGAGCGTTCCTGCGGCGCCTACGGTACGTGGTGATTGACGAGGCGCACGGGTATAGAGGCGTGTTCGGCTCCCACGTAGCGCACGTACTGCGCCGCCTGCGCCGCATCTGCACGCGCTACGGGGTGAAGCCCACGTTCATCCTGGCGTCCGCCACCGCGTCCGAGCCCGCCGCCACAGCCTCCCGCCTCACCGGACTGGACGTGGTGGCGGTACACGACGATGCCTCGCCGCGCGGCCCCGCGACCTTCGCGCTCTGGGAACCGCCCCTCACCGACCTCCAAGGCGAGCACGGCGCCCCGGTACGCCGTACCGCTACCGCCGAAGCAGGGGATCTCCTAGCGGACCTTGTGGTCGAGGGCGTCCAGACCCTGACCTTCGTACGGTCCCGGCGTGGCGCCGAGTCGGTCGCCCTCGGAGCCAAGCGCGCGCTGCACGAGGTGGCTCCCGACTTGGCCGACCAGGTCGCGGCCTACCGTGCGGGTTACCTGCCTGAGGAACGGCGCGAATTGGAGGCATCTCTCCGTTCCCGTTCACTCGTCGGCCTTGCCAGCACCAACGCCCTGGAGCTGGGCGTGGACGTCTCGGGCCTGGACGCCGTCGTCGTATGCGGATGGCCAGGAACGCGCGCCTCCCTATGGCAGCAAGCAGGCCGCGCAGGGCGTTCAGGACAGCCGGCCCTCGCAGTCCTCGTGGCCCGGGACGACCCCCTGGACACCTTCCTCGTCCACCACCCCGAAGCCATCTTCGGGACACCCGTGGAAGCGACCGTCCTGGACCCCGACAACCCCTACGTTCTCGAACCGCACCTATGCGCGGCCGCCTCGGAACTGCCCCTCACCGAAGCCGACCAAGAACTTTTCGGGCCGTCCGCCAAAGACCTCCTGCCCGACCTCGTACGCCGGGGCCTGCTCCGCCACCGCCCCACCGGCTGGTACTGGACGCGCCGCGACAAGGCCGCCGACCTCGCCGACATACGCGGTGCGGGTGGCGCCCCGATCCAGGTGGTGGAGTCCGCGACCGGCCGTCTCCTGGGCACGGTGGACGAGGCGTCGGCCCACACCACCGTCCACGAGGGGGCCGTCTACATCCACCAGGGGGAGTCCTACCTCGTCCAGACCCTCGACCTGGACGACTCCGTCGCCCTGGTGGAGGCGGCCGACCCCGACTACTCCACCACCGCCCGTGACGTGACGGACATTCGGATCGTGGAACGGCTCCGCTCCACCGCCTGGGGCGAAGCGACGCTCTGCTACGGCACGGTCGAAGTGACCCGCCAGGTCGTCGCGTACCAGATGCGCCGCCTCCAAACAGGCGAGATGCTGGGCGAGAAGCCCCTGGAGCTTCCTCCCCGTACGCTCCGCACCCGAGCCGTCTGGTGGACGCTCTCCGAGTCCCAGATCGAGGGCCTGGGCGACCTCGACCTGGCCGGGTCCGCCCACGCCGCGGAACACGCCGCGATCGGCCTGCTCCCCCTGTTCGCCACCTGCGACCGCTGGGACATCGGCGGGGTCTCCACCGCCGTCCACCCCGACACCGGCCTCCTCACCGTCTTCGTGTACGACGGCCACGAGGGAGGTGCGGGCTTCGCGGAACGCGGCTACGCCAACGCCGCCGAGTGGCTCCGCGCCACCAGCAACGCCATCGCCGCCTGCGAATGCGAAAGCGGCTGCCCCTCCTGCATTCAGTCCCCCAAATGCGGAAACGGCAACGACCCCCTGGACAAGCAAGGAGCCCTACTCCTCCTGTCCGAACTCCTACGCCAAGCCCCTGAGCCTCCCACCATCCCCTAGTTGTACTGACCATGGACGTTGGTGACGGCGACACGGTCCAATGAGCTTGAACAAGGGGGACCTCCTGGCGTGGTGTGAGTCGACCAGAATTCGCACCACCCCTCGGGAGGTCCTCGTACCCCACCGTAACGCCCCGCTGACCGAGCTGGGTCGTCTCCGTCTGGCCCGCTGTGTCGTGGACGAAGGCTGGTCGCTGCGGCGCGCCGCCGAGCGGTTCGAGGTCTCGGCCACCACCGCCAAACGGTGGGCCGACCGGTACTGGCAGCAGGGGCGCAGCGGGCATGAGCGACCGTCCCAGCCGTCCGCGTACCAGCCCCCGGCGAACACCCCAGCGGATCGAACGGCGCATCGTGTGCACCCGCATCCGCCACCGGCCCTGCCCGCATCGCCGCCCGCCTGGGCCTGGCACCCTCCACGGTGCACCGAGTACTGCAACGCTACGGCTGCCCGCCTCTGACCCACTTGAACCGGGCCACCGGCCGGCCCGTGCGCCGCTACGGACACAATGCGCCCTGCGACCTGGTACACGTGGACGTCAAGAAGCTGGGCAACATCCCCGACGGCGGTGGCCACCGCGTCCACGGCCGCGCCATCGGCAGACGCAACAGCTCGGCCCACCGCGATCCGGACCGGCCCCGCACGACCCCCGGCCGCCCCAACCTCGGCTACGGGTACCTGCACACCGCCATCGACGACCACTGCCGCCTGGCCTACACCGAGATCCTGCCCGACGAACGCCAGCAGACCGCCGCCGCGTTCTGGCAGCGCGCCCAGCAGTTCTTCGCCTCCTGCGGGATCACCGCCCGGCGCGTGCTGACCGACAACGGCTCGTGCTACCGCTCGCGGCTACGACGTGACACCCTGGCCGCCGCCGCGATCGCGCACAAGCGCACCCGCCCCTTCCGGTCGCAGACCAACGGCAAGGTCGAGCACTACCACCGCACCCTGCTGGACGAATGGGCCTACGCCCGCCCCTACGCCTCCGAAAGCGAACACCGCGCCGCGCTTGCTCCCTGGCTGCACATGTACAACCATCACCGCGGCCACACCGCACTCGGCGGCCTCCCACCCGCCAGCCGCGTCACCAACCTGTCAGGACAGAACACCTAGCCGATGGGCCCGCGGCCTCGAGCCACCACACCACCAGAAGGTCCCTCAACGCCCCATCACGAAGTCGAGGAAGGAAGAGGCGGCGGCATGTTCCGCCGTACCTGAGCCAGCTCCTGCTCCAGTTGACGCTTCTCCATTTCCAGCGTCTGCAGCGACTCCTCATGCTCGTCCCGGAGATCCCGGAGCTCCCTGCGGATCTCCAGCGAACGCCGCATTCCGAGGATCGCCACGGCAAGGCCCGCCATCAAGGTGATCGCCACCACGGCACCGGCCATGAAGACGTGCCACTCTTCGGTGATCCCAGGGACCGTCCCGCCAAAGGCGACGAGCTCGACCGATTCCGTGTTCTCCAACACGACGGCCGCTCCGGCCGCGACGGCCGCCACCGCTACCACCAGCCCCAAGAAGATCATGTCGCGCGTCTCCTCCGCGATTCCGGGCCATCCAGGAGATCTCGGCTGGCAAGGGAGCCTAGACCCTCCCCATTTCCAACACCAGAGCTCCCAAGCACCCCCAACACCACCACCGAACAACCAAACCCACCACCCACGCACCCACCAACCCACATACCCGTCCAAACCCGGGCTCTGGCTGACAGGGCCTATTCGTCCAAGGCCAACCGTACTTATCTGCGCCATCGTGGGATCGCGGCCACCATTCCGGTGAAGACCGATCAGCAGGCCGACCGCAAGGCCAAGGGATCGGCCGGAGGACGCCCGCCGGTGTCCGACCCGCACGCCTACCGGCTCCGCCACGCGGTCAAGTGCGGCATCAACCCGCTGAAACAGCATCGGGGGGTCGCGACTCGCCATGACAAGCTCGCCGTCCGTTACCGGGCCACCATCGAGGTGCTGCGATCCACAGCTGGCTCCGAGCCGTCGACAAGATCATTTTTTTTCAACACCGCGCGACCGGGACGAGGAAGGGTAGCGCCCCCACCCGGGAACACGGGCCGTCGAAAAGGCGATGGCGTTCCAGACGGCTTCTGGCGAGGCATCACACTTCGAAGCGCTACTTCGTCGTAGGGGTGACAAACCGGGACCCCTCGCTGATCGAAGGAGTGTTCATGCCCGCACAGCACGAGGTTGACGAAGCCAAGATCCGGCAGCAGGTCGACAAGATCGTCGAAGGGATCCGGGGCAAGGATCCGAAGGCCCTAGAGCAGGTCTACGCGGCGGACGTCGTGTCCTTCGACATCGAGCCGCCGCTGCAGCACGTGGGGATCGCGGCGAAGCTGAAGAACTGGACGAACGTGTTCACGCTCTTCCGAGAGGTGTCTTACGAGGTCCGCGACCTGACGCTCACCGTGGGCACCGATGTCGCCTACGGGCACTGCTTCGGCCGGCTCAGCGGCACGCTGAGCAACGGAACGGCCACGAGCGGCACGTGGGTCCGGGTCACCTTCGGCTTTCGCAAGATCGACGATGACTGGCTGATCGCGCACGACCAGATCTCCGTACCGATTGACATGCTGAGCGGCAAGGGCGTGGCCGACCTGGAACCCTGACGAGGCACTGGCCAGAGCCTCCAAGGCCCAACCGCCCGCCAAGCCCCTGACCCGGTCTCACAGGTCAAGGGCTCGGCGTTTGCCGCCATCAGTGACGTCCTGCGTCGTGTCGTTCACCATGGGGCAGCAACGATCCCAAGCCCGCCACTGCCGGTCGTCAGATCCGTTGGCGCTGCGACATGCCGCCCGCACCGGACATTTCTCAACACTGCCTAGGGCGCCTGTTTCAAAGTCGGTCGGAGTCCTGCGTCGATGGCAGCGATGTGAACGGTGGCCTGACAACGGGCGTCGAGCTTGTCGTACCTAGTGGCGAGTGCGGTGGCGTTTGAGCCGACTGATGCCGCACTCGATGGTGTGAGGGTGCGGTAGTCGACCGGTCGGAGCCGGGCCTGCGACCGCCGCGGGCCCGTGCCAGAGCCGATGGCTGGCCTGGTCGGCGGGTTCGGAAATCGTGGCCTCGATCCCCCGGCCGCCGCAACCGGGCCCGGATCGCGCAGGAGGGAGTATGCCTTGTCGGCCCTGATCCTTTCTTGTCGGGTGCGAGGTCGCCCGCCGTTGATGCGGGTGACCCGGATCGGGCCCATGACCACCTCGAACCGGGGTACGTCGCTCCGCTGCCCCCGGTGACCACCATCGACAACGGCTTTTGACCGCTCGCACTAGATACGCAGGATGAGCAGGGGTGACGCTTTCGCCAAGGCTGGGCCTGTGACCTCCTCCAGTAGATGACACAGGGCTCCTTCAGGCAGACGGTTACGCGCGGTCGATCAACCCGATGCCACTGTCGCGGATGGACGGCCGTGTGCAAACGGTCCGCGGTTATCTGCGCTTCCACACCGCGAGCTACGGCCCTATGTCCACAGACGTGACGGGACGCCCTAGCGGCGTCGTCTTCTCTCTCCCCGACCACTGCGGCGGCCCCCCGTGGAGGAAGAGGCGATTCGCACGCTGACACCGCTGGCGGCTTTACCGAAGGTGGCGGGACGGCGTCGAGTCTTCGACGCCGTGGACTCGCGCATGGCCTGCTTGACCGGAGTGTCACCGCTGCGGCGGCGCGTGGTGGGCTTATCGGCCGCCATCAGCTCGGGGACTTCGCTCATCTTCGCGGCCGCTTCGGCCCGTGCGATCTGCTCACGCGCTCTACGAACCCTGGTACGTCCGGTGCCGCTGCGTGCCGTACGGGCCGCCCTGCCCTTCTCGCTCAGACCCGCCTGAGCCACGCGCATACGCCGCGTCCACATACCCAGGTGAGCCGCCAGGACGAGGAGCACCAGAGCGATACCCAGGCTCTTGCCCCATTCCAGGCTGCTGATGGCCGAAGCGTCGTCCGCCTTCGGCTTGGCCTGGTCCGCCACCTGCGGTGCCGGGTAAGCGATGCCGGGGACCGCTCCGTCGGGCTGGACGGAGGGCAGCGTGACAGGGGACTGCTGGTTGAACGGGGTCAGGGGTGCGCTGCCGACCGTAGGAGGACTCCCCGGGGGAGCCGACGACGGCAGCGATCCGAACGGACTCCGGGGAGTACTGACCACCGTGACGCTGGTGGATGCGGAGTCCGATGTGACCGAGCCGCCAACGCCATCGGGGCGCTTGGCCCGCACCGTCACCGGCACCGTCCCGGTGGTGCCCGACGGAAGGCTGAAGGTGGTGCTGCAACTCGACCCGCCGCAGAGAACACCCGCACTACCGCTCTTGGAGCCTGCCGAACCCGCCGTGACCGTGTAGCCCGAGATGTCGTCCTCAAGGCCGAGGTTCCAGCGAACGGAGAGCTTGTTTCCGGAGACCTTGGCCGAGACGCCGCTGGGCCGCGCGGGCGGTATCCGCACCGTGAACGTGTTCGAGTCGTACACGTGCTTGGTGATCCCACCCTGGAGGAAGACCCTGTAGACGCCATTGCGGCGCAGCGGGATGGTGCCCGAGAGCTTGCCGGCCAGGCTGCGCTTGGCGAGGAAGGTGTTGCTCGCTCCCGGTATGTCCGCCCGAAGATGCATGTCGAGCGCGAAGTCGAACTCGGCGGTAGCGGTCAGCTGGGACCCGCTTCGGATCACGGCGCCGTTCTCCGGATAGAGCACGCTCGTCGAGGCGGCCTTGGCGGGGATCGACGCCCCGAGAAGAGGGAAGGCCATCGCGAGGGGTGCCGCCAGCATGATCGCACCGGTTCTGCGGATCCTGGTCACGGCTCCAACCCCTTCTCGAACGAGCCTCCAACAGCACCTCACCAGGCGGATGAGTCCACCAGTCCCGGAGGTGAGCCGCCATTGCAACCGTCGCGTCGAGTGGTACCTGCGCACTTACTCGCAACGTAACGTACCACGTAGTAACAGAAGTCACACGATGCCGACAAGGATTACGCCGCATCCGTGCGAAGCGCTTCGGACACCTCCCACGCCTCTATTGATCTTCAGTACAACGAAGTGGGTCGTCAGGCTACGCAACCGGATCCCGCGGGGCCAGCCCTGGCCTTGGAGGTGACCCTGAGCCCGCCGACTCCGAACGGCACCCGCAGCCCCAGCTCTACCGAGACGTCGACGATCCGGCCCCGCACGACGCAACCGGAGAGGCGCGTGCCGGACCGAGCAGCGGCCGCGGCCGCCACCCGGCACGCGGCTCCGCCCCCGTCGGCGACCCGAGCGGCTGCCCCGAGCGCCGCAAGATCAGCGGCCGAGTCGGCCCGGTGCCGAGCCGCCCGTACCGATCCGACCGTCACGGCCAAGACTCCAACGAACCAGAGCAGCGCCATGAACGCGACCACCCAGACCGTCCCTGACCCGCGGTCCCGCCAAGCCCTCACCGATACCCCCTTCTCATGACCCACTGCGCCTACGCCTCGAAACCGGCGATCACCGTCCTCGATCACTTACGCACTGCGCACCCGCGCCCCGGGTTCCTTTGAGCCGGATCTGCCCAGCTCGTTCGCCCCGGGCTCGGTGACCGCCGTTGCGCGTACTCGGATGATGAGGGGCGGGAAATCCGCCGCTACCGGCCCTTTCACAGGTGCGTCGATCTCGACCCGGGAGGTACCCGAGTCCCGAGCGATCCGGATCGTCGCCCCGGCCGGCACGGAACGCGCGACCAAAGCGCGAACGGAGACGAGCGATTCCCCTCGTGCGGCGGCCCGGGCACCGCTCCGCGCTGCATCAGTACAGGCCAGCTTGATGGACGCGGCGGTCACACCCCAGATGCCGAGCGCGGTCACCAATACCAGGGCAGGCAGAGCGACCGCGATCTCCACCGTCACCATCCCGCGCTGGCAGCCACGCCGGCCCTTCATCCGGCCAGTTGCAGGGCGCGCTTGACGATGTCGAAGAGCAGACCGCGCACCTCCGCACCCGTGACGATCTTGAACAGGAGCCCGGCGAACGCCGCGGCCGCGATCATGCCCACCGCGTACTCGGCCGTCGACATCCCAAGATCCCTCCTACCTTCTCGCGGCATCGCCCTGACCTCCGAAAGCATGCGCACTCCCTTCGCCTTTGGAGGACGCTCGACCAGCGCCCACCACAAGCCTCGGGGTCCCGCAAGCCCCGCAACAGGTGAACGGCGTTCTGTGGAAAACCGCCATGACCGCCCAACCACAACGACCCTGACCAGCCAGAACCCGGTCAGCGCCGCCTCCCGCCGCCCTTCCTGGACCGCCATCCGCGTCCCCGCTTGATCCCACGCCAGCATCAGCCAGAGCCAGCACCAACCGCCGAGCCCTCCCCGAACTGGCTAATGCGTGCTGTGTGAGTTTCATGGACACGCGGCCACGGCGCCGCCATCTGCACGTACCGAACCTGATCGAAGTGGCAGCGCTCCGGCGACACCGGGACACCGGCGGTCGACTCGTACCTGCTGCCAGTTTTCCGGGCAGCGACGCCTCTTATGAGGCGGACCGGCCGCCGCAGCTAACAGTCGGTCCGCCTAACCACCACCCATCCAGGTGGTCTACCGCACGTCGCGGTTTCTCCGGCTACGTCGGGCACTTGCCGCGCGCACAGGGGACAGTGCACCGCGCCCGCACATTTCGGGGGTGATGCAGATCAGCGCACCGGTCGGAAGGCGCCGACCACCTCACTGTTAGTGAGCTGCTTGCATTCACTGGTCCAGCTGACGCCCTCCTCGACGCGCCGCGCGCTCCAGGAGGAGGGTTGGGTCGTATACGCCGCCGTCATGTGGCGCACTGTGCCTACCGTCCCCAGCGGAGCGTCCCGCAACTCGTTGTGAACGTGCCCGGCGGCGATCGCCGGGTCATCGGTCACACCGCATACATGCAAGTCCGGTACGTCCCAGGCGTACAGGTCCGGCGGTTCGGGTCGCTGCCAGCAGTAGTACTCGGCGATCCCATCGCCGGCGGTTCTACCATCGTTCACAGGTCGGACCTCCGTTCCGGCCGAGGCCCCGGCCGGTGGCGAAATCACCGCGCCCGGGGCCGTCTTCGTCTTGCTGACCAGGGCAAGGCCGCTCGCCTTACTGACTCTCGGTGTCCACCCCGGCATCAACAGTGAATCCACCTCGCGGGACACGAAGAAATAGGAGAATGCCGGAGAGGGGAGGGAGACGCAGAGTATCCCCCTGATCACAGCGGAAGGGCTCCGCCATGACCGACCGGCATCTCCCGGCATGGGCAACGCGCATCAGCTCCGAGCGTGAGGCGCGCCAGTGGGGGAAGTGGGAGATGGCCCGTCACCTGCTGGGCTCCCTGAACATCGAGCCCACCCAAGCCAAGGTGAAGAACCTTGCCCGACAAATCCTGGATTGGGAGAAGGGCAAGCACTTTCCCCGCGACTGGGCAGAGGCATACTCCACGGTGTTCGGCATCCCGTCTGAAGAGCTGTTCGACGCGCAGGAAGTGACAGCCACGCACACGAGTACCGTGGAAACAACGACCACTCCCGACATGGGGGACGACGAAGTGAAACGCCGCGCGGCCCTACAACTGCTCACCGCCGTCAGCGCGGGCGCCGCGATCCCGCCCGGCAGTCTCGAACACGTCTTGTCCAGCATCGACGCTGCGATCGGCAGCCCCCTCGACCTGGACGAATGGGACCGAACCGTTCACGAGTACGGACTACGATTCGGTGCCGCTCCATCCGGGACACTCACCGCAGCCCTGACCGCCGACATCCTGGCCGTAGGCGAACTTCTGAAACGGCGTCTGACCGTAGACCAGCGCGCCGGACTTCTCCGAGTCGCCGCCGGACTGTCGGGACTCCTGGCGATCGATCTGGGCGACACCGGGGATTGGCGCGCCGCCCGCACCACGTGGGCCACTGCCCGGCGCGCGGCAGATGAATCCGGCGACCAAGCGCTACGCGTCTGGGTCAGGGGCCGCGCCGCACAGGACGCCTTCTGGGCCGGCCGCCCCGCCGACATGGTGGAGGGTATCGCCGACGAAGCGATCCAGATCAGCGGCAACGTAGCGCTTCCTGGTGCTGCCCGAGCGCTGGCCGCACGCGCCTACGTGGCCGCCGATCGTGGCAACACAAGCGCCGCAGACGGCGCCCTCGACGAGTTGAAGGCGTTGTGCGACCGGTTGCCTACGGCGAATGGGCATTCGGTACTGGCCTTCCGGGAGACGAATCTGCGCTGGGCCGAGTCGTACGTCCGCACCCGCGCAGGAGACGCCCGAGCGGCTGCCACAGTGGACCGGGCGCTCTCGCTCTACCCGCCGAAGACACGCGGCGCCGTGGGAAATCTGAAGCTCATGCGGGCGTCCGTGCTCATACAGCAGCGCGACGTTGAAGCGGGCCTGGAGCAGGCGATCACGGCGTATCAGACCTCACCTCGAACAGCTTTCCGCTCATCACTGGCCGGTCAGGTACTACGCACTCTGCCGAGCGAGGCGAAGACCCTTCCGGCCGCGCGGGAGCTTCGCGCCGTCACCGCCGGGGCCTGAACAAGAACTATTGATTTTTAACCTGGGGTGCCGGTGGCGGGACCCCGGTTGATCATGGTGGAAGCCCCTTGGTTGCTCATTCCTTCTTGCGACAGACGGAAGATCACAACCAAGGGCTTCGATGATCAGGCTGCACGATGCCGGTGTTGCTGGCGCGCTCGGGGAGCTGTCATGGTTCCGGCGCGAGTTCTACCAGTGCCTCACCGCGCGGGCGGATGGGTTGTTCGAGCTGACCGACGCGGTGTTGTGCGCGGACGGTCCCGTCCACACGCTGGTGGCTTGTCGCTGGTCGGTGAGCACCGCCGCGGTCATGGATCGCTATATGCCGACTGGCCCGGGGGGCGGCCGGACATCGCGCGGCTGCGCTGGCTCTGCCGGCGGTGCGGTTGCCGCGGGCCGCTGATGGGCGGCTGGTGCCGGCGGTGGACGTCACGTGCTGGCCGCGGCCCGAAGCCCACACCTCATCCGAGCGGATCTTGTGTCACACCTACGGGCGTGGCAAAGACCAGCATCTGATGATCCCGGGGTGGTCGTATTCGGTGGTCTGTGCGTTGGAGGCCGACCGTAGTTCCTGGACCGCGCCGCCGGACGCGCGGCGTCTGGAACCGGGCCAGGACGCCGCCACGGTGACGGCCGCCTAGCTACGCCGGACCATCGAGCGTCTGATCGCGGCAGGCCACTGGCGCTCGGGTGACCCTGACATCTGGCTGGTGGCCGACGCCGCCTATGACGGGCCCCGCCTGGCCCACCTCCTGGACGGCCTGCCTGTTCAGGTGCTGGTCCGGATGCGTTCGGACCGTGTCCTGCGATGCGCGGCCCCGCCGCGAGCACCGGGGACCTTGGGCCGCCCGCTGCGGCATGGCGGCGATTTGGTCTTCGGTGATGCCGCCACCTGGGGCACTCCAGACGCCGCCACCACCAGCGACACCCGCCTCTACGGGCAGGCCATCGCCCGCTCGTGGGATCGGCTGCATCCCCGGTTGACGCATCGTTCGGCGTGGGTCGCCCAGACCGGCACCCTGCCCGTCATCGAAGGAACCCTCATCCGGCTGGACATCACCCGCCTGCCCAGCGGCGCGATCCCCAAG